>CANIXE010000180.1 GCA_947470885.1 Planctomycetota bacterium | reverse complement strand
TGGGGGGCGGTGTTCGAGGACGACGGGCCGAGCTGGCGCTCGGCGCTCCCAGTGGCGACATCCTGGCAGAGCTGGCGCTCGGCGCTCCCAGTGGCGACATCCTGGCCGAGCTGGCGCTCGGTGTTCTGCAACGTACTCATCACCACATCCGCGGCGGGTTCCCGGCCCACGGGTCCGGGGGCGCCCGCGGGGACGAATACCCGGGGGATCAGGGTGCCGCCCACGGGGATGTCCCCATCCGCGCGGATGATCTCGGCCTGGCGGCGGCGGAACTGGTAGGGGTCCGTGGGATCTTCAGGGGAGCCTGCGGGGGCGGTGGTGGCGGGCCAAGTCGCGTAGCGAGCCACTAGGGCTCGGGCCACGGGGATCTCGAATTCCGGGGGTTCGGTGAGGCTGACCCGGATGGTGTCCCCCAGGCCGTCCTCCAGCAGGGCGCCGATTCCGGCGGCGCTTTTAATTCGGCCGTCCTCGCCGTCGCCGGCCTCGGTGACGCCCAGGTGCAGGGGATAGGGTTCGCCGTGGAGGTCGAGGGTCGCCACCAGCAGGCGGTAGGCTTCCACCATCACCTTCGGGTTCGACGACTTCATGCTGATGATCAGGTCCTTGAAGCCGGCGGATTCGGCGATGCGCACGAACTCCATGGCGCTTTCCACCATGCCCCGGGGGGTGTCGCCCCAGCGGTTCATGATCCGGTCGGACAGGCTGCCGTGGTTGGTGCCGATGCGCAGGCAGCGGCCCAGGGCCTTGGCCCGGTGGACCAGGGGTAGGAAGCGGGTGGCGACGTGCTCAACTTCCTCGGCGTACTGGGCGTCGCTGTAGTCGACGGTCTTGAAGGCCTTCTTGTCGGCGTAATTGCCGGGATTCACCCGGACTTTTTCCACGTGCTCGATGGC
Source organism: Planctomycetota bacterium (assembly GCA_947470885.1). Lineage (GTDB taxonomy): Bacteria > Planctomycetota > UBA11346 > UBA11346 > UBA11346 > CAIUVD01. The sequence goes on along the minus strand of CANIXE010000180.1, from coordinate 4,509 downwards.
CTCCATCGCTGCCGTGGGCATGAAGTGAATGTCGGCGCAGAGGGGAATGTGGGCGAACCCGGCGGCACTGAATTCCCGACGAATGTCCTTGAGAACCTGGGCGTCTTTGACCCCTGGGGCGGTGATCCGCACCAGTTCGCTGCCCGCCTCGGCGAGGACGATGCACTGGCGGACGGTGGCGGCCACATCCTGGGTCTTGGTGGTGCACATGGTCTGCACCACCATCGGGGCGGGGGTGCCGTCGGGGCGCCGGCCGCCCACCTGGACGGGGCCGACCATGACCTTCCGGCTGATCCGGCGTTGGTAGGCGAAACGACTGGGGATGTAGGGCGTGGACATCGGTGGGGGCAGGGTGGTGTGGGCTGGGCCAGGGGAACGGGCGGACTCAGCCGCCGTCCCGCTCCCGCTGGCGCTTGCTGATCCGGTGGAGGGTCTTGCGTTCGGCGTCGGTGAGGGACGGCAGGCCTTGTTCCCCCACCTTCGCCAGGAGGCGGTCGAGGATGGCCTGTTCTTCGGCCATTTCCGCTTCCCGGGCCTGGTTCTGGCGCTCGGCCCGGGCCTGGCGCCAGCGGTCCAGCCACGAGGCGGATGGCCGCTGCCAGTCCTCCTCCATTTCGCCACCGGTGTATGGGTCGTAGCCCCGGTTCACCGCGAGGTGTTCCTGGACCAGGGCGATCAGGGTCCAGGCGCCGATGGCGAAAAGCATGAATTCATTGCGGATCCCGCCCCAGAGGATCATGCCAGCCACGCCGACATAGCCGATGATGATCGTGGTTTTCACGGCCCGGAGCTTGCCCAGGACCGGCCAGAGGGCGGCCCGGAGCATCCTTCCCCCATCCATCGGATACACGGGGATCAGGTTGAATAACAGGTTGTAGAGATTCCAGGTGGCGGTGAACCCCAGGAGAATCGCCGTCCAACCGGAGGTCTGGGGGGCCAGCAGGGCGCAACCTGCCCATAGGGCCAGGTTCACCAGGGGGCCGGCGGCGGCGACGAAAAATTGCCGGCCGGGGCTGGCGGGGATTTCGCACATCGCCAGGCCACCGAACATCCACAGGACGATCCGGTGGGCATCGCCCCCCACCAGACGGGCGGCGGTGACGTGGCCGAATTCATGGAGGAGGATGCTGAGGAACGGGATCGCCAGAAGGATGGGCAGCAGCAGCCAGGAGCTTTGGGCCGCCGCCCCCAGGGCATAATACAGCGCCAGGGCGAACAGCGTCCAATGGATGCGGATTTCAACGCCGGCCAGGCGACCGATCCGGAGCGACCAGTTCCACCAGGACGTCATCGGAGGGGTGCCTCGGCAAGCCAGGTCGGGTAGCCTGCCCCATCTATCCGGCCCAGGGCATCCAGGACGGCGTGGAGCAGGGGGATATCCCCGGCGGCCAGGAGCATCCGTCCGGATTCCACAGCCACCAGGGCGTAACCCGGTCGGGTCCAGCGGGCTGGGCCGGTGCGTCGGCGCACCGCATCGGCCAGGGCCTCGGCGGTCAGGTCGGGAGCTTCCGCCAGCAGATGGGCGATGGGCAGGCAGGCAAACCGGCGCAAGGTGCCGGGGTGGGCTGCATCGTCAGGGAGTTCCCCAGAGGGATCGATGGCGCGGATGCACAGTACGCCGTGGATCCAGGCGGCCTGGACGCCGTGGAAGGCCCGGGGCAGCTCCCCGAGGGTGGCGGGCCGACTGGTGAGGCGGGGTGGTGGCAGGTGGTCTGGATCCCGGATCGCCAAACCCTGGCCAGTACGCCGCAGCAGATCCTGGGCCAGGACGGGCCAGGTGTCCCCAACGGGGGGCTCCCCCAGGGGCAGGGTCAGGTCGGTTTGGTCAGCGGCCGGGACCAGGGCGGGGATCTCCACCCGGGGGCGTTCCAGCAGGGTCAGGATGGTGATGAGTTGTTGGCGCCCGGCGCTATCCAGGTTCACCGCCCAGCTGCCGTCGCTGGGATGATGGGCCAATCCCGCCAATCCGCTTAACCACGGGACGAGCAGGTCGCGGACCAAGGGTTCGGCCCGGGGATTGCCCACCTGACTTGGGAGCACCTGGACTTTCAGCGATCCCAGGGGCAGGGTAGAAGCCCGGGTCAGGCGGATACCGTCATCCGCCTCAGGCGCCCACCAACAGTCCAGGGCGAAAGCAACCGCCTGGCGTAAGGCCCCAGGGACGTTCCGGGACACGCCCACCAGGGTCGGCACTTGCGCGAAGGTTGGCTCGCTCAGCCACGGGCTGCGGCTGATCCGGGAAGCTTCCTCGACCAGGGCTGAGCCATCCCGGAGGATCGGCGCAAGGACCGGGGTGGCCTCGCCGGCGACGAGGAGCCCGCCGAAAATTCCGACCAGGAGCAGATGGCGCCCCAGGCCCATCAGCGGTTCGTCGTCGGCCGGGGGGCGCTTTCCAGCACCAGGGCCGCGGAACGCTCCATGTGGCGCATCACGGCATCGTACACCGCGGTGCGGTCGGCGGCCAATTCCACCATCGGATTCCGGTAGGTCGGGGTGACGCCGGGCAGCGTATCGGTGTGGTAGGCGGACTTGCTCTCGCTGAACTTCAGGCCGTGGGCGGTGCTGACCACGACCACCCGCTCGTTGGGCTTCACCTCGCCCCGCTGGACGAACTTGATCAGACCCGCCAGGGCCACGCCGGTGTGGGGGCAATTGAACAGGCCGGTGCGGTCGGCCCGGGCCATGGCGTCCGCCAGTTCCTGCTCGCTGGCCTGTTCCACCTGGCCGCCGTGCTTGATCAGGCCCTTGATGGCCTTGCTGCGGCTGACGGGATCGCCGATGCGGATGGCGCTGGCCTGGGTCGCCAGGGCGGTCATCGGGTGGAATTCCTTCCAGCCGCTCTTGTAGGCCCGGTACAGCGGATTGGCGTTTTCCGCCTGGCAGCAGACGATCCGGGGGATGCGATTGATGATCCCCAGGGCCTGAATTTCTTCGAAGCCTTTGTAGAGCGCCGAGACGTTCCCCAGGTTGCCGCCGGGGATGAAGATCCAGTCGGGCACTTCCCAGTCGAACTGTTGGACGATCTCGATGCCGACGGTCTTTTGGCCTTCGACCCGCAGGCTGTTCATCGAGTTGGCGAGGTACAGCTTTTTGTCCTCGGTGAGCTGCTGGACGACCCGCATGCAGCCATCGAAGTCGGTATCCAGGGCCAGGGTCAGGGCGTTGTTGGCGATGGGCTGGATGAGCTGGGCGGCGCTGATTTTGTTCCGGGGCAGGAGGACCACGCTGGTGATTCCAGCCGCCGCGGCGTAGGCCGCCAGGGCCGCGCTGGTGTCGCCGGTGCTGGCGCAGGCGATGCCCAGGATCTGGTGCTTCCCGCTGCGGATCAGGTGCTTCACCTGGCTGACCAGGACGGTCATGCCCAGATCTTTGAAGGAGCCGGTGTGGCTGACCCCGCACTGCTTTACCCACAGGTCTTTCACGCCCAGTTCCCGGCCAAAGCGGTCGGCCCAGAACAGGTTGCTGCCGCCTTCATCCAGGCTGACGATGTCCTCGTCGGGGATGTTGGGCAGGACCAGTTCCTTCTTACCCCAAACGCCCGAGCTGAACGGCCACTGGGTGCGCTTGTAGCGTCCGTCCCACAGCTTCATCCAGCCGGCGGCGGACCGGGATTTCAGCGCCTCCAGGTCGTGGGCCACCTCCAGCAGACCGCCGGTGGGGCTGCGGTAGACGATCTCATCAAGTTCCCAGCGGCCGTTGCCGGAATCTGCGTCGCGGAACCAGGCGTCGTAGTGCATGCTGTCCTTCGGCTGGACCTGTCTGTGGCCCTGTAGCGGGTGGGCATGGTCCAGAGTTGGCGGCGGCGGCAAGTCGCCAACGAGACACCCCCGGGCATGGGCCCGGGGGTGTCTCGTTGGCAGGTCGTCCTGACTGGAACAGTGCTGTTATTTCAGCATGTCCTTGACGAATTCCCGTTCACCGACGAGTTCATCGTTGGTGGCCTTGATCTTGCCCTTGGCGAACTCGTCGTGGGTGAAGCTGCGATCGATTTCGTAGGTGCCAGGGGCGGTGGTGCGGACGGGGACGCTGGCCCAGATGCCTTCGGCGAAGCCGTAGGTCTGGCCGTCCTGGTATACCGCGATGGAGTGGAGGGTGGTGCCCACGGTGCTCAGGGCCTTCACGTGGTCGATCAGGGCATTACCGGCGCTGAATGCGCTGGACGCACCCCGGGCCTCGATGATCGCGGCGCCGCGCTTGCCCACGGTGGGCAGCAGGGATTCCTTCAGCCAGGCGTGGTCGGTGATGACCTGGGTGACCGGCTTGCCGTTGATCCGGGCATTGGCGAAGTCGCTGAACATCGTGGGGGAGTGGTTGCCGTAGATCACCAGGTCGTGGATCGCGGTGACCGGCACGCCGGCCTTCTTGGCAATCTGGGTGTAGGCCCGGTTCTGGTCCAGGCGGGTCATCGCGGTGAAGCGTTCCTTGGGCAGGCGCTTGGCCTGGTTGGCGGCGATCATGCAGTTGGTGTTGCAGGGGTTGCCCACCACGGCGATGCGGCAATCGTCGGCG
>CANIXE010000179.1 GCA_947470885.1 Planctomycetota bacterium | reverse complement strand
TCGATGTGGGGGGGGAAAGCACTCGACCCGGAGCCAAGCCGGTGTCGGTGGCCGAAGAATTGGCCCGGATCCTGCCAGTGGTGGGCTCGCTCACGGCGGCAGGCCTCCGGGTCAGCGTCGACACCACGAAGGGTCCGGTGGCCCGGGCTGCCCTCGCTGCTGGGGCGAGGATGATCAATGATGTCACGGGGGGCGGGGATCCAGAGTTGCTGGCGGCGGTGGCCGAGGCCGGGGTACCGCTGATCCTGATGCATCATCAGGGCACTCCGATGACCATGCAGGTTGCGCCCCAGTACCAGGCGGTGGTGGCCGAAGTCATCACCGAACTGGGGCAATGCCTGGTCCGGGCCGAAGCCGCGGGCATCCCCCGGGAATACCTAGCCATCGATCCGGGAATTGGCTTTGGCAAGACGGTGGCTCACAACCTGGAACTATTGCGAAATCTGGGCCGGATCCGTCGGGAACTGGACCGGCCTTTGGTCCTGGGGATCAGCCGGAAACGCTTCCTGAGCGCCCTGACCGGCACGGCCTATCCCGCCGGGGATGCCCTGGGACACGTCCTCCATGGATTGCTGGCATCGGAGTGCGACCTGTTGCGCGTCCACGATGTTCCAGGCACCATGCAGGCGCTGGCCGCTGGCCGGCCGTGAGGATGCCCGGGCATGGATCCAACCTACTGGCGTGAAGCGTTGAAGAGCTGGGGAGTCGTGAGCGACTTCACCTGGTATCTCCGCACGTTCCTGGAAGTCGGACTCCTCACTGTCGTCATCTATTACCTGCTGCGCGCCCTCGAACGCATCTCCGCCGGTGGCAAAATCAAGGGTTTGAGCCTTTCCTTGGCCCTGGTGGTAGCGGCCTGGATGGGGGCGCGGATCCTCCAATTGCATGCCATTTCGTGGCTGTTGCAGACCTCCATCGGACTGATCGCAGTGGTGTTGATCGTGGTTTTCCAGCCTGAGCTGCGCCAGTTGTTCAGCCGTTTGGGGAACATTTTCCCGTCGGCGGATGCGGGGACCGTCCATGGGGCGGCCTTGGCGCCCCTGATCGAGGCCATCTCGTACATGGCCAATCGGCGGATTGGCGCCCTGATCGTCATCGAACGGACCGACCGCCTGGACAGCTACACCGCCAACAGCCCCTTGGATTGCGAGTTGGCCGCCAAGGTCCTGATCGCCCTGTTCTGGAAGGATAGCCCACTCCATGACGGGGCGGTGGTGGTCCGCCGGGGCCGGATCGCCGGGGCCGGGGTGATCCTGCCCCTGACCAGCAATATTGAGTTCAAGGGTTTGTCCGGCACCCGCCACCGGGCGGCCATCGGGATCAGCGAGGACACCGACGCCCTGGCCCTGGTGGTGTCGGAAGAAACCGGCCAGATCAGCGTTGCCGACCGGGGCAACCTGGTCCGTGGGCTATCCCGTCAGGACGTGGAAATTCTGTTGGGCCGGGTGTTCCGTGCGGACAAGGCCCGCCAGGCGGGGATCAAGGCATGAGCATCCTGGCCCATTGGGAGTTGAAAGTGGTCGCCGGGGTACTGGCGGTGGCCCTGTATATTTACACCAGCGGCCAGGTGCGGATCGAGCGCACGGTGACGGTTCCGGTGGCCGAGGCCCCGGTGCGGGGCCTGCCCGGGGATTACCAAGTGGTCGAAGTCCAACCTCGGGAATTCAAGGTCCGGTTAAGCGTACCGTCCAGCCGGCTGCCCGAGATGGAGGCAGATACTATCCTGCCACGTTTGGAATTGCGTCCGGACCAGTTGGCGGCGGAACAGGCCGACTTCCCCCTGACCAGCCATTTTTTACACCTGTCCAACGATATCCGCATTGAGGCCACTGAGCCGGCGGATATCCGCAGCGTCCACCTGCGTTTAGACCGGATCACCGAGGCCATCCTGCCGGTGGATCCCCCCCATCTGGTGGGCCTGCCCAACGGCCTGGTCGCCGCGGTTCAGCTGGATGCGACGATGGTTCCCGTGCGGGCGGCGGGGGCGCTGTTGGACCGTCTGCGTTCCGAGCATCTGCGGATCCGCTTTCAGGACATCCCGCTGAATGCCATCCCGGCGGACTTGACCGGTGAGCGGATCGAACGGATCGAGCTGGCCGCGCTGCCGGCTCCGGCGGACATGCCCTACGAGGTCATGCGCAAGGTCTTCGCCGTGGTGGCGATCCGTCCGGTCCTGGGCAACCGGCGCCTACTGACCATGCCGGTGGCTCTGCTGGGGGATCGAGACCTGCTGCGGACGGTGATGGTCGAGGTCATGCCGCCTCTGGTCAATCTCACGGTCCGTGGTCCGGAAAACCTGATCCGCGCCCTCCATCCCGAAGACCTGACCGTGTTCGTCCAGATCAAGGCTGACCAGTTGCCCAATACCACGAGGGAGATTCCAGTGCAGGTGCTAGCTCCAGAGGGGGTGGAATTCGATCGACCCCAGGTGCGGGTAATCCAGCGGACCATGGGTCCGGCGGCGCCATGATTTCCTGGCGGGTTGGTGTCCTGACGCTGATGGTCGTTGGCCAAGCTCTGGCGGTCAGCCGGGATGATCTGCCCGGACCTTGGCTGGTGCAGGTCGGTTTTGCCGGGACTCCCAAGCCCATCAGCGATGCCGCGGGATCCACCACGGTGATGGCCGGGATCGGCTACCGCCCGTGGCGCCTAGGTCTGCTGGGGACGATGGGCCTGGATGCCGATGTTTTCGTGAACCACGGCCAGGGCGGAGCCCTGGACCGGTTCGGCGTATGGTATGTCGAACGAATTCCCCTGGCCCGCCAAGTTTACGGGGGCCTGGGAGCAGGCCTGTGGGGCATCCGCCGCCAGGACAACCTGGGGGACAACTCTGCCGTCTTCGTCCGCCCCGCGGTACGCGCCCTTGCCGGTTTTGTCTTCCCCGAACTGCCCGACCGGCGGGTGCGCCCCGCCCTGGAATTTGCGGTCACCTACGCCGGATCCGCCGGTGATCTGGACCTGACGACCGTCACCGTGGCCCTGGTCCTCGGCTTCTGAAAAAAGGGTGCTGAGAAACGCCTTGGGGCGGGATCAGGTCGACGTTGTCCGACCTGATTCCGCCCCAAGGCGTTTGGGCGCATCGTCAGCGGCTCACCAACCGGACATTTTCTCCGGATCGATGGTGAGCAGGAATTCGATGTTGGTCTTGGTTTTGCCCAACTTGCCCTTGAGGAATTCCACGGCGTCCTGGGGGCTGCGGTCGGCGAGGAACTTGCGCAGGGCCCAGGTCCGCTTGAGTTCGTCGTCGCTCTTGATCAGCAGTTCGTCTTTGCGGGTGCCGGACTGGGCGCAGTCCACCGCCGGGAACACCCGCTTGTTGGCCAGGCGCCGGTCGAGGACCAACTCCATGTTGCCGGTGCCTTTGAATTCCTCGAAAATCACCGTGTCCATCAGGCTGCCGGTATCCACCAGGGCCGACGCCAGGATGGTCAGACTGCCGCCGCCTTCGATCTTCCGCGCCGCGCCGAAGAACTGCTTGGGCTTGATCAGGGCGTTGGAATCGACGCCGCCCGAGAGAATGCGCCCGCTGTTGGGGGCCTCGGTGTTGTAGGCCCGGGCCAGGCGGGTGACGGAGTCCAGGAGGATCACCACGTCCTTGTTGCGCTCCACGAGGCGCTTGGCCTTGTTGATGACCATCTCCGCCACCTGAACGTGGCGGCTGGCGTGCTGGTCGAACGTGCTGGCGATGACCTCGCCCTTTACGTTCCGCTGCATGTCGGTGACTTCTTCCGGGCGCTCGTCCACCAGGAGGACCATCAACACCACTTCCGGATTATTGGTGGCGATGGCCTTGGCGATCTTCTGCATGTAGACCGTCTTGCCGCACTTGGGCTGGGCGACGATCAGGCCGCGCTGGCCTTTGCCGATGGGGGCCACCAGGTCGATGATCCGCAGGCTGATGTCCGTGGGATCGTTGTTCAGTTCCATGAACAACCGCTCGTGGGCGTGGAGGGGCACCAGGTGCTCAAAATCTTGCACCGGGGTCCGCTTGGCCTCGGGCTCGCCCATCACCGTGTTGATGGAGAGTAGCTGGGGGCACTTCTCGTTGCCCCGGGGAGCCCGGGCGATGCCGGTGACGTGCATGCCCGGCTTCAGACCATAGCGGCGGAGCTGCTGGATGGTGATGAAGGTGTCGGTGTTCACCGCGGCGTAGCTGTTGAGGGACGAACGGATGTAGCCCTGCTCCTTGATGATCTCCATGTGGCCTTCAACGATGATCTCATCCATCCGTCCGGCGGCGGCCCGGCGCAGGATTTCGCAGATCAGGTCGGCCTTCTTCAGCCACTTCACATCCCGGACCTGGATCTTGTCGGCTTCGGCCTGGAGGTCCGGCAGGGTGCGCTTGAGGTACTCGTCGAGGACCAGCTTCACCGGTGGCCGGTTGTTGGGATCGGGCTGGCGGTTGGGATCGGCGGCTGGGCCGTTGTTGCCGTTCTGGTTGCGCTCCTGGCCCCGGTCGGGCCGGGCGCCTTCAGGATTGCGCCCATTCTCGAAGGGCCGGCCGTTGTCCTGGCGGCCTTGATCCGGGCGCTGGCGGTCGGGGCGACCATCCTGGCGTTCCCCGCGTTCAGGACGGTCGCTCCGGTCCTGGCGTTCCCCACGATCTGGGCGTTCCCCGCGATCCTGTCGGTCGCTCCGTTCAGGACGATCGCTCCGATCCTGGGGGGCATTGCTGGTGGTATCGCCCTCGCTGCTCTCATTGCTGGTGTCGCTGTCACCGGCTCCATCGGAATCTTCCGACTGATCCTGGCTATCCTGGGCGGATTGGCGATTGGGCTGAGCGGCCTTCTTGAGGGCGGCCAAATCGACACCGATCTGGCGGGCGAGGATGATCTTGGCGTAGGCCGCGAGCTGGGCGGGATCGCCGCTGTTGTCCACCGCCAGCTGGCAGGCCTTGCGCCGGGCGTCGGCGTTGCCAATGGCGGCTTCCCGACGGGCGAGTTCAGCTTCGTCCCAGCCCCGTTCGGCGACCCGGGCGACCCGGGCCTCCCGGCTGGTCTTCACATAGATGGTCTGGGAACAAAGTTCGTGGAGGCCCAGTTCATGGAGCAGTCCGGCATCGATGACCACGAAGCTGCCGGCGGCCTCCGCCAGGGCCTTGGTTCGGGCGACCAGGCTGGGGTGGATGATGCCATTGAGCTTGAGGGTGGCTTCCGGGGTAGCGAAGGCCTTGCCCGCCAGGGCCCGGCGGTCGATCTCGCCCTGGGAGGTGATGATGTCGTCGCCGAAGGCCCGGGTCACCGCCCGTTTGATGGGCATCCATTCCAACAGTTCGTGGCCGAGTTTGTCGACTTCGATGACGGTGGCACCCAAGGCGCCCAGCTGGCGGGACAGGGCTGATTTGCCGGCCCCGGGTTCCCCCGTGACGCCGATGACCACCCGCTTGCCCGGGGGGACCGCCAGCTGGGGATCCGCTGG
>CANIXE010000178.1 GCA_947470885.1 Planctomycetota bacterium | reverse complement strand
TCCCCTACCTGCGTCCAAAGCAAACCCAGGAAGCTCGGCCCGGAGAATCCCGCGCCGAACTGAGAACAACCCACTGGGAGCGCCGAGCGCCAGCTCGGCTTCGGGGCGATTCCCAAGGTGAATCAACGTCAGTTGTTGAAGCCGACACAACCGAAGCCGAGCTGGCGCTCGGCGCTCCCAATACGGCCGCTGGTGGACCGAGTCGCTGGAACAATGCGCCCCCAGGGAAACGCGCGATGGTCATTGGTAGGTCGAACGCTTTACCTGTCGGGACAGGAATAATTTTTGTCCCTGGATTTGCTGCATACGCAGGATTCCCCTCATCCTCTTTATGGGTAATTCTTGAGCGGCATCACGGCTTGCATCGTGATGAGCATCATGATGCTCTTAGCATGCGGACGACCCTGACCGTCGACGACGACCTACTCCACCTGGCCAAGCAACGGGCGGCGGCGCTCCATCTGCCCTTGGTGGAGATCATCAATCGGGCCCTGCGCAAAGGGCTTGTTGAAGATGCGCCAACCGCCCTGGCCGAGGCCACCGTGGTCTACCGGGCGGAACCCGGACCGGCACCGGATCTGACCGGGTGGACCGTTCGCCTGGATGACGAGGAATTGCGGCGCAAGGCAGGGCTCTGATGGCCCTCATCGATGTGAATGTCCTGGTGGCGGCCCACCGGGCGGATCATCCCCGCCATGAGGTCTGCCGGGAAGGCTTGGATGGTCCCTACCGCCAGGGCTTCGCCTGGTGCGCCCATACCCGCAATGGCTTTTTGCGCCTGGTGACCCATCCGGGGGTCTTTCCCAGTCCCACGCCCCTGGGCATCGCCCTGGAGGCGGTGGAGTCCTGGTTGCGCCGACCCAGGGCAGAACTGTTCCACGATACCAAGACCAGTTGGCAGACCTTCCGGGAATTATGCCACGGCCAACAGACCAGCGGCTATGCATTCTACGATCTGCATCTGGCGTCCCTGGCCTTAGCCCATGGCCGGGAACTGGTGTCCGACGATCAGGGATTTTCCCGGATTCCTGGCCTGCGTTGGCGCAAACCGGGAATCTGAGACCGGATCCCGGGCCTATTCCTTGGTCGCCGAAGCCGGATCAGGCTCAAGGAAATCCCCAAGAATTTCCCGCAGTTCCGGCCACCGTTGGACGAGGCGTCGTACCTCTTCGACCACCTCGGAGCGTTCCCGGTATAGTCGTAATTCCAGGGCTGCTCGACGGGCCCGGGTGCGATCTTCGCCATCCAGGATTTCCAGCAGGCAACGGGCCGCCCCTTCGCTGCGGTGGAGGGCAATGGCCGTCAGCACGTCCCTATCGGTGACCGCGCTCCTGCGACGTTCCAAGAGCGCCGTCAAGACAGGCAAGGCCGTCGCCAACCTGGATTCCCCCAGGGCCAGGACCAAGGGGCCGGCGGTGAGGCGATCCGCCCGCTCCAGAAACCCGGCCACCATGGGCACCCCCGCATCCCCCGCGCAGGCCAGGTATCCAGCGGCATAATCCCCGATATTCGCCGGTTCGGCGGCATCCCCCAGATGCAGGCGCAGACGCAGCAGCAGGGCCGGACGTTCGCCCCCCACTTGGCCGGCGACCCGGGCGGCGGCGGCTCGGACCTCCGCCAGGGGATCCGCCAGCAGGTCGGCGATCAAGGCATAGACCTCCTGGCTGCCCAGGTTCACTAGACCACTCAAGCCCAGGATCCGCAAGGGGCCGGCGGAATCCTGGCGACCGCCCCAGACCGCTTCCATTTGGACGTGGCGCACGGCCCGCTGACAGAGGTCCACACTGGCGTGATCCATATCCACCAGGGCTTGCAGGAGGGATTGCTTGGCCCGGCATTGGGGGTCTTCAGCGGTATAGAAACGGTCCAGGGCGGCATTCACCCGGGGAATCGCCGCGTCCAGGCGATGCGCCTTCACCACTCGGCCGGCGGCGGCCACCACCAGGGAACTCTTGTGGTCCAGAGCGACCAAAAGATCCGGGAGCGGCGGCGGAATGTCCGCCTTGGCCTGGGCATCCAGGGTATTGATGCGGGCGGCGAGGGGGTCGCTTCGGGCCATGGCGCCACGCTAGGATTCCGACGTCCGTGGCGATCAATTTCCTGGGGTTGGGAACCGAGCTGTTCTGCCAAAAAAAGCGCAGGCGGCCGGCATGACCGACCGCCTGCGCGTCATCATCCCATCCTGTCGCATTCAGTAGGCGAAGGCTTCGAGGCGGACCTTGGGCAGCAGGCTGTCCTGCTTGGTGAGGAACGCATCGACGCAGCGGGCGACTTCCCGGCCTTCGGCGATGGCCCAGACAATTAAGCTCTGGCCCCGGCGAGCATCCCCGGCTGCGAATACCCCGGGGATGGAGGTCTGGCGGGTGCCGTCCGTCTTGACGTTGCCCCGTTCGTCCAAGGCGCAGCCGACTTGTTCCAGCAGGCCCTGCTTCTTCGGGCCGAGGAAGCCCATGGCAAGGAGGACCAGGTCTGCCTCCCAGGTGCGCTCGGTGCCCGGCTTTTCCACGGGATTGCCGGTGGACCAGTCCAGGTCGATGGTGGTGAGCCCGGTGACCTTGCCGTTGGCGCCGAGGAATTTCTTGGTCGCCAGGCTGTAATGGACCTTGCCGCCATTGGTGGTCATCTCTTCGACACTGGAACTGATCCGCTGGATCCGGGCCCATTGGGGCCAGGGGTTGCCACCGGTGCGCTTGTCCGGGGGGCAGGGCAACAGTTCGAAGTTGGTGACGCTGGCGGCACCCTGGCGCAGGCTGGTGCCGATGCAGTCGGAGCCGGTGTCGCCGCCGCCGATGACGATGACCTTTTTGCCGGTGGCCCAGAGCAGTTTCTTGTCGGGATGGAGGGCGGTGACGTCCGCATCCCCCCAGTTGGCCCGGTTGGACTGGGGCAGGAATTCCATCGCGTAATGAATGCCGTCCAGCTCCCGGCCCGGGGCGGGCAGGTCGCGGCCGGCTTCAGCGCCGGTACTGATGACCACCGCATCGTACTGGCCCTTGAGCTGTTCCCAGGGGATGGTTACGCCGACGGTGACGTTGTAGTGGAACTCGATCCCCTCGGCGGCGAGGAGGTCAATGCGCCGCTGCACTTTTTCCTTCCGCAGCTTGTAATGGGGGATGCCGTACATCAGCAGGCCGCCCGCCCGGTCGTTCTTTTCAAAGACCGTGACCTGATGGCCGGCCCGGTTGAGCTGCTGGGCCGCCGCCAGACCGGCGGGACCGCCGCCGATCACCGCCACGGTCTTGCCGGTGCGGAACTTGGGCTTCTGGGGCTTGATCCAGCCCTCGGCGAAGCCCTTGTCGACAATGCTCACCTCGTGGAGCTTGATCGTCACCGCCGGCTCGTTGATCCCCAAGACGCAGGAGTTTTCACAGGGCGCGGGGCAGACCCGGCCGGTGAATTCCGGGAAATTGTTGGTGGCGTGGAGGGCCTGGAGGGCGTCCTGCCAACGGCCCTTGTAGACCAGGTCGTTCCAGTCCGGGATCAGGTTGCCCAGGGGGCAGCCGCTCATGCAGAATGGCACGCCGCAGTCCATGCAGCGGCTGGCCTGGGTTTTGACCTGTTCTTCCGACAGGATCTCGATGTGTTCGTCGTGGTTCTTCAGCCGTTCGGCCGGCGGCAGGTACTTTGGCGCCTGCCGGGTGTGGGACATGAAGCCTTTGGGATCGCCCATGGGAATGCTCGCAGGTAGTGGTTTGTTGGGTGGATCCGAATTAGACCTTCACCGGCCGGGTGAAGGTCTGGGTCTCCTTGAGGGCCTTGGCGGCGCGCTCTTGGAGGACGCGGCGGAACTCATGGGGGAAGACCTTGACGAAGGATTTCAGGGCCTTCGGCCAGTCCGCCAGCAGGGCCTTGGCCTTGGGGGAACCCGTGTACTTGGCGTGGTTTTCCACCAGGCGCTTCAGGTCGCCCACCAACTCGGTGTCTTCAGTGACCTGGACTAGATCCACCATCCCCAGGTTGGCCCGGTTACGGAATTTCTTGTCCTCGTCGAGGATCCAGGCGATGCCGCCGGACATGCCCGCGCCGAAGTTGCGTCCGGTCTTGCCGAGGATGACCACATGGCCGCCGGTCATGTATTCGCAGCCGTGGTCGCCCACGCCTTCGATCACCGCTTCCGCGCCGCTGTTGCGGACGCCGAAGCGTTCCCCGGCGGTGCCACCGAAGTAGACCTCACCGCCGGTGGCGCCGTAGATCACGGTGTTGCCGACGATGGCGTTCTGGTCCCAGCGGTAGGTGCACTTGGGGCTGGGGTGGATCACGATCCGCCCGCCCGCCATGCCCTTGCCCACGTAGTCGTTGCCGTCGCCCACGAGGGTGACGCTCATGCCCGGGGACAGGAACGCGCCGAAGGACTGGCCGGCGGTGCCGTGGAACCGCAGGTCGATGGTGTCCTCGGGCAAGCCTTCCTTGCCGAAGCGCTTGGCCACCTGGCCGGACAGCATGGTGCAGGCCGTACGATCGCTGTTTTTCAACAGCATCTCGATCTTCACCGGCGTCTTGTGCTCCAGAGCGGGCTTGGCCAGCTCGATGAGCTTCCGGTCCAGGACCTTGTCGATGCCGTGGTCCTGGGGGATGCAGCAGTGGGTTTGGACCCCGGCCACCGGCACCGGCTTGGCGAGGATCTTCGCGTAGTCCAAGCCCTGACTCTTCCAGTGCTTGATGGCGTGGTCCATTTCCAACAGTTCGGTGCGCCCGACCAGCTCGTTGATGGAGCGGACGCCCAAGCTGGCCAGGTGTTCCCGGACTTCTTCCGCCAGGAAGGTAAAGAAGTTGACCACGTGCTCCGGGGTGCCGTTGTACTTCTTGCGCAGGGTCTCGTCCTGGGTGGCGACGCCCACCGGGCAGGTGTTGAGGTGGCACTTGCGCATCATGATGCAGCCGACCGTGATCAGGGCTACGGTGGCGAAACCGAATTCCTCGGCCCCCAGCATCGCCGCGACGATCACGTCGCGACCGGTCCGCAGCAGACCGTCGGTTTGGACCCGGATGCGGCTGCGCAGGTCGTTCAGCACCAGGGTCTGGTGGGTCTCGGCCAGGCCGAGCTCCCAGGGCACACCGGCGTGCTTGATGCTGCTGATCGGGCTGGCGCCCGTGCCGCCTTCGCTGCCGCTGATGGTCACCAGGTCCGCGTGGGCCTTGGCGACGCCGGCGGCGACAGTGCCGACGCCGACTTCCGACACCAGCTTGACGCTAATTGCGGCCGCCGGGTTGGCATTCTTCAAGTCGAAGATCAGCTGGGCCAGGTCTTCGATGGAATAGATGTCATGGTGGGGCGGCGGGCTGATCAGGGTCACGCCGGGGACGCTGCAACGCAGCGAGCCGATGTATTCCGAGACCTTGTGGCCGGGGAGCTGGCCACCTTCACCGGGCTTGGCGCCCTGGGCCATCTTGATCTGGATCTCGTCGGCGTTCACCAGGT
>CANIXE010000177.1 GCA_947470885.1 Planctomycetota bacterium | reverse complement strand
TCGCCAGGTTTCTCATTCCGCTCGTAGGTGTGGGAGCCGAAGGCGTCCCGCTGGGCCTGGGTCACGTACGCGGGGAGCCGGGCGGTGGCATAGCTTTCAATGTACGACAGCGAGGCCGACAGCGCCGGGACCGGCAGGCCGGCGACCGCAGAAGCCGCCACGACCTTGCGCAGGGCGGGCAGGCAGCGCTTGATGTCCTTGCTGAATTCCTTGGCGATCAGGAGCGACGGCAGATCCGGCTGCTTGCGGAACGCGGTGGTGATCCGGTCGAGGAACACCGCGCGGATGATGCAGCCGCCCCGCCAGATCGCCGGAATGTCCTGGACTGGGGTGTTGTAGCCCCGGGCTTTGCTGGCTTCGATGATCAGGCGCATGCCCTGGGTGTAGGCAGCGATTTTGGCTGCGTACAGGGCCTTGGCCAGATCGCCGACGGTGACGCCTTTCACTTTCTTGCGGGGCAGCTTGAGAGCTTTGGCTGCGAATTCCCGCTCGACCTTGACACTGCTGATCAGGCGGGCGTCCACCGCGGCGGTGATCGTGGGAATGGCCACGCCGTGTTCCAGGGCGGCGACGGTGGTCCATTTCCCGGTGCCCTTCTGGCCGGCGGCGTCCCGGATCGCATCCAGGAGGAACTTCCGGGTGTTCTTGGGATCCTTTTTATCGGCGATGTTGCCGGTCAGTTCGATGAGGAAGCTGGCCAGTTCGCCTTGGTTCCATTTGCGGAAGGTTTTGGCGATGGCGTCGTGCTTCTGGCCCAGGCCCCGGGTCATCACGTCGTAGACTTCGGCGATCATCTGCATGTCGCCGTATTCGATGCCGTTGTGGACCATTTTCACGAAATGGCCGGCGGAACCTTCTCCGCACCAGGTGACGCAGGATTCCTTGCCGCCCTTGCCCACCTTGGCGCTGATCTGGGTGAGGATGGGCATGAGCTTTTCCACCGCGGCCTTGTCGCCGCCCGGCATGATGCTGGGGCCGATGCGCGCGCCCTCTTCACCACCCGACACGCCCATGCCGACAAAGTGGAACTTCCACTGCTTGGCCAGGGCATTGCGCCGGTCGGTGTCGCCCCAATAAGCATTTCCCCCGTCCACCAGGATGTCGCCCTCTTCCAGGAGGGGGGCGATCTGCTCGATCACTGCATCAGTGCCCTTGCCAGCTTGGACCATGATAATGATTCGGCGGGGCTTCTTGATGCTGGCGACGAAGTCCTTCAGCTCTTTGGCGGGCACGAAGCGGGCGCCCTGGGCGTGCTCCCATTGCATAACCTCCTCGGTTTTTTCGTAGGAGCGGTTGTAGATCGCCACGGTATAGCCGCGGGATTCGATGTTCTTGGCCAGGTTGCGGCCCATCACGGCCATGCCGATCACGCCGGCGTCTGCAGTCGCGGTCATTTGCGTCGTCCTCAGGGGTTGTTGGCGCCGGAGCGTGGGCCGGTTCTCCGCTGGGCAACACGTCGGCGTGAGGCGCACCCACCCTTGGCGGTAGGGTCCTGCGGTTGCTGCAGTTGACTGCCGATCACACTCGTACGCGCCTTAGGAGAAGACATGGCCCGGCCGACCAATCGCACGACCCGCGTCCAGGGAAAGCCGACCTCCACCGTGGTGGAATCGATATCCATTGAGCCGACTGAGCAGGAGGCAGCCCCTCCCGCCTCCCGCTCTTCCTCCCGGGTTCCCACGTCCCGTTCTTCTCGGGTCCGGTCCGGTAAAGCCCCCAGCACAGCCCAGGCCCCCGCCGTCGTCGAGGGAGAGGATGACGGTGATTTGCCGGTGGGCTCGCGGACCTCGGCCCGACTCGCCACGGGACGTCATTCCTCCCGCCGACTCGCGACCAAATCGATCACGTCGGGCCGTTCGCCGGTCATCGAAACGGCGGAAAAAGCAGCTGAACGTCGGGGTGCGGTGCGGAGTGGTCTGTTCATCCTGGCGGGCTTCATTGGCCTCGCGGTCATCGTGGGTCTGCTTTATACGCTGTTTCTGAAGGATGATCCCGTGGAATCCAAGGGGCGCAGTTCCCTTGCCGAGGCGGAACGCTCGTTAAAGACGGCCCAGACCCATCTGGAAAATCGCCAACCCGACGCCGCCCGCCGAGAGGTTGCTGCGGCCAAGGCCGCGTTCAGTGGGGTCCCGGTCTTAACTCAGCTGGCCCAACGGCGGAGCGAGATGAAGCGGGAGCTGGAAGCGATCTTGCCCAAGATCGAGCAGGTTTCCCGGGATGTCCAGGTGGATACCAACAAAAGGCTTCTCCAAGCCCGCTTGGCCAAGCTGGGGAGTTCGGATGTCAGTGATGGTGAGGTGGCTCGGCTGGAGGCGGATTGCCAAGCCTTTATCCGCAATCCTGTGGATCCCACCACTGGCCCAGATGCTGAGTCGGCCAAAATGTATGGATCGTCCGTGATGGAGATCCAATCCCGGACGGGCACCGTCCAGGCTGAACTCCGCCGTCGGCTCGATCAAGCAACCACCGGGCAGGTGCGGAAAGTCCAAGGCGAAATCGAACCGTTGGTGAAACAGGAGCGCTTTGGTGCTGCGGTAGAGCGCATCAACGCGGCCACCAAGCAATTCCCCGGGGCAAAATTCAAGGAAACTCAAACGTATGTTGAGAATGCAGCGGAATCGGCCTGGAATTCAGTGAATTCTTTTGTCGAGTTGAAGACCAAGGACGCCCGGGCCCCGGAAGCCACCCCCCAGGGGAAAGAGGCGAACTACCAGGCCATCCGCGAGCGCCTGGACACCGTGATCAATACATGGGGTCTGGAACTTTATGTGAACAAGGCTAAGGAGCTGCGGAAAGAGTACTGATGCGCTACCATTTTAGCGGTGTGGCCGGCCAGGGAATGAATCCCCTGGCCCAGTTGATGAAGGCCTGGGGTCACGATGTGCAAGGGAGCGATCGGTCCTTCGATCAAGGTCGCAGCCTAGACTTAGCAGGTCGACTGACGGCCCAGGGTATCACCTTGCTGCCCCAGGATGGCACCGCTGTCCGCGCTGGCCTGGAACGCTTCGTCTATTCCGCGGCCGTCGAACAGGACACCCCCGAAGTCCGGGCTGCCCGGGACCTGGGTCTGGAACGGCTGGCCCGCCCTGCCCTGCTGGCGGAGGTCATCAACGGCGTGGGCACCGGGGTGGCCATTAGCGGCACCTCGGGCAAAAGCACCGTTACCGGGATGATTGCCTGGGTCCTGCGCCAGACCGGCACTCCCGCCAGCATCCTCGGGGGCGCCGCCCTGGCTGGGGAAGGCATCGCCGGCTGTTTCGCCGTCGGCCCCCAAGACGGCATCGCCGTCGCGGAAGCCTGCGAATCCGATGGCACCCTGGTGGGCTACCGCCCGGCCATCGGCGTCGTCCACAACATCACCCGGGACCATGGCGAACTGGCGGATCTGCGCAGCCAGTTCACCACCTTCGCCGGGCAGAGCCGTCTGCTGCTGGTGAATTCCCGGTGCCGGGAAGCCACGTCCTTGGCTGCCGGACATCCCCGGGCCCGGACCTACGGCATCGTCGGTCGGGCGGACTATCCTTTGGAGATCGTCTCGGTGGGACCGGACACCAGCAGCGGCGTGCTGGGTCTGCCCCAGGGGGATTTGACCATTCACTTGCGGCATCCCGGGGCCCACAACCTGGAAAACGCCGCGGCTGCTGCGGCGGTGTGCATCGAGCTGGGCCTGGCCCCCCGGGCCGTGGCGGACGCCCTGGCCACCTTCCCCGGGGTCGCTCGACGCTTCGACGTGGTGGGCACCACCGACACCGGAATCCGGGTGGTCGACGATTACGCCCACAATGGCGACAAAATCCGGGCCGCAGTCCAGGCCGCCCAGGCCGGGGCGGATCGGGTCATCGCCATCTTCCAGCCCCACGGTTTCGGCCCTGCGCGATTCCTGCGCCCGGAACTGCGGGAATTGCTGCCCAGCCTGCTGCGTCCCCAGGACCGCTGGGCCTACACGGACATTTTCTACGCCGGCGGCACGGTGGCTCAGGACATCCACGCCCGGGATCTGGCGGCGGACCTCGCGGACACTGTTCCCGGGGTGGCCTACGTCCCCCGGGGGGACCTTTTGGCTTGGTCGGCGGAACACGCGTTCACCGGCGACACCGTGCTGTTGATGGGCGCCCGGGATCCGGACCTGCCGAAGCTGGCCCGGGGTATTTTCGACCTCCTGTGACCGTCCTCGACCATTTCCGACGCGCCGTCCGGGTGCATCCCCGGCGGGGAGTCCCCGCGGGTTGGGGTCCCCTGGAGCCGGTGCCCTGGTTGCCCACCGGTTTTTTCCACGGTGATAGCATCGATCCCGGCACCCGCCTGGATTACCACACCGGCACCTGCTACCCCCAGGATGCGGCCAGCCAGGTCCCGGTGCTGCTATTGGATCCCCGCCCCGGGGAAATCGTCGTCGACGCCTGCGCCGCCCCCGGGTCGAAGACCTCGCAAATCGGCCTGGCCCTGGGGGATACGGGACTGGTGGTGGCGGGGGACCCTTCGCCCCAGCGCCGGGCTGTCCTGGTGGAAAATCTCGCACGCCAAGGCGTCGCCTGCGGCCTGGTGACGCCCATGCCCCTGGAGCGCCTGGCGGAACGGCATCCGGGCGCGGCGGATGCCGTGCTGGTGGATGCCCCGTGCAGCGGCCACGCGATCAAGTCGCCCCGTCAGCACGCCCGCATGGGGGAGCGCCAACTGGCCATCCTGGTCCTGGCCGCCGCCCTGGTCCGCCCGGGGGGCCGCCTGGTCTATTCCACCTGCACCGCCGCGCTGGAAGAAGACGAAGGCGTGGTCACCGCGTTCCTCGCCGGCCATCCCGAGTGGTCCGTGGTGCCCCGGAGCCTGCCCGGCTGCGGCGTGGACCGGGCCGGCCTGGGGGCGATCCGTCTGTCCCCGGAGGATCAGGGCACGGAACCGTTTTTCGCCTGTCTGCTGATCCGGGCGGGGCATGCTCCGGCGGAGGGTTTTTCCGGGATCCTGCCCCCCAGCGTGGAAGCCACCGGCCAGGTGCCCCCGTGGCGGGAGGCCGTGCCGTTAGCCCATGTCTGGCAGCGGGGCAATGCGGTGCTGCTGGGGAGCGCCCTGGCGGCATCCGCCGCCCTGCCCGCAGACGCCCGGGGCCTGCTTATCGGCCACGGAGATAAATTGGATCCCTGGGGCGTCCAGGGCCTCATTGAACGGGGCGCGGCCGCCACCCGGATCAGCCGCCCCGACGCCCTGGCCCTGTGGGCGGGGGAGGAACGGGATCTCCCCCCCGGGGCACTTTTGGCCACGGATACCGGAGCGCCCCTGGGGGCGGCGGATCCCGCCGGTCGCCGTCTGCACCTGCCCAGCCGCCTGCGTCGGAGTGGGTTGCTCTGAATCTGGGTGATGCCGGCTTGGCTTGAGGGCTGAAGTTTCCAAGGTGGATCCATGCGGGGCAAAATTCTGTTGTTTGGTGTCGTGCT
>CANIXE010000176.1 GCA_947470885.1 Planctomycetota bacterium | reverse complement strand
TCCAGCACACCTGCTTCGTCGGTCACACCCACCGCCCTGGTGTGGTCACCGGCGACGACCACCAATGGCATCACCTGAAGGCCATCAACTACCGGTGGACCATCGACGAGCGGAAGACGATCGTTAATGTTGGCAGCGTCGGTCAGCCCCGGGACGGGGATCCCCGGTCGTGCTATGCCATTTATGACGGCGAATCCGTGGAATGGCGTCGGGTCCCCTATGATATCGAAGCCACCAAGAAGCTGATCTACGACAATCCGAACTTGGGAAATCACCTGGGCGACCGGCTGGTCCTCGGCCGTTGAACCCGGGATTTCGCCGGGGGATGTTCCCCCTTGCCGGCCATTCCGTCCCTATATCTTCTCCGCCCCTTCAAGGACGTCCCATGCCTAAGATGAAGAGCCACAAGTCCAGCAAGCGCCGCATCCGCCTCACGGCGAATGGCAAGCTGGTGCGCACCCAGTGCAACGTCCGCCACCTCCTGGCGGATCGTAGCCCGAAGCGTATGCGCAATAACACGAAGAAGACCACCAGCACCAGCTGGGGCCTCCTTCGTCGCGCCCGTTTCGCCCTGCTCAAGGGTCAGGCGTAAGCATTTCAACCACCAAGTAGGGCCCAGCCCTCACCCAGGTCATCACGTCTGGGTCTAGCGACAAGGATACTGCCATGCGTGCCACAAACGGCGCCGCCCGCCACCGGATGATCAAGCGCATCAAGAAGCGCGCCCGGGGCTTCCACAGCGGCCGTCACAAAATGTACCGGGTGATCTGCGAGGCCCTGCGCCGCGCCGACGTCCAGGCCTTCTTCAGCCGCAAGCAGAAGAAGCGCAACTTCCGTCAGCTCTGGATTCGGCGTATCAGCACCGCCTGCCGTGCCCAGGGCGTCACCTACAGCCGCCTGATCGCTGGCCTGCTCAAGGCGGACATCCGCCTCGACCGCAAGCAGCTCTCCGAGCTGGCCATCGCCCAGCCAGCCGCTTTTGCTGACATCGTCAACAAGGCCAAGGCCGCCCTCGTCTAAGGGTTTGATTCCAACAAAAAGCCCTCGGCTGCTCAGCAGCCGAGGGCTTTTCGGTGGGTGGTGACGAAGCGCCGAGCTGTCCCCCCGGGAGCGCCGGCCTCCAGGCCGGCATCGGTTGCCCCCGGTCCACTTCAAGACGCGGTCGTAGTCAGGTGGTGGAGCCGTCTCCCCGGGAGCGCCGGCCGCCTGGCCGGCATCGGTAACGCCCGGTCCACTTTATGACGTGGTCGTAGTCAGGTGGTGGAGCCGTCTCCCGGGAGCGCCGGCCTCCAGGCCGGCATCGGTTGTGCCCGGTAGCATTCACAACGCCTCGGATCAGCGCCCGTCGAGTGCTCATATCGACTCGAGCCGGCCTGGAGGCCGGCGCTCCCGGTCTGCGCTTCCGGTCAGCGCCCCCGGCACGCGACTCGCTCTCAATCCTACGTCAAATCCCCGCTCAACCGCAGCGCCGTGACCACCTCCGCCGCCGCCGTCGATCGGTTCAGGCAGTACAGGTGCAGGCCCGGGGCCCCGGCGGCCAGCAGATCCCGGCAGAATTTCACCGTCCAGGCGATCCCCGCCTTGCGCACGGCGATGGGATTCTGGGCCAACGGCGCGAGATGCTGGCGCAACCCAACGGGAATGTTCGCGCCACAGCGGACACAAAACCGCTCCAGGGCATTGAAGTCGGTAATCGGCAGGATGCCGGGGATGATCCGAGGCGTTTTGCCCAGGCGGGGCGTCAACCATTCCAGCATCTGCCGGTAATCCGCCACATCAAAGAAACACTGGGTGATGGCCCCGGTGGCGCCGGCCTGGAATTTGCCGACAAGATTCCCCCAGTCGGCCTCCCGGGAGGGGGCTTCCGGATGGCGTTCCGGGAAGGCGGCGCACAGGCTGCTGAACCGGCCGTCGGCGCGGATCAGGTCCAGCAAGTCCTTGGCATAGGCGCAGCCACCGTCGGTGGGTACGAAATGTTCCTGCCCCTTGGGGGGATCGCCCCGGAGGGCCAGGAGGTTCTTAATGCCGGCGGCGGCGTATTCATCCAGCAGGGCCCGCAGTTCATCCCGAGTGGCGCCGACGCAGGTCAGGTGGGCCATCGCCGTGACGTTGACCTTGCTCTGGATATGCTCGATTACCTCCCGGGTTTTAGAGCGGGTGGAACCGCCCGCACCATAGGTCACCGACACGAAATCCGGCCCCAGGGGAGCCAGGTGATCGATGGTGTCCTCCAGGGTGTACCAGGCCCGGTCGTTCTTCGGCGGGAAGAATTCGAAGGACAGGGTGCGGGGCTGGGAAGCGAACAGGTGGTCGAGGCGCATGGATGGATGGTGCCCCATCCATCGCTGTATCAAGATGGAACGATGGAGCGACGATCCGGGTGGCTCAGGCCAGGCGACTGTCGGTCATCCGACGCCAGGTGCGGCTGACTTCCGCCTTGTGGCCGCTGTCACTCTGCCCCAGGCAGGAGCGGTAGACGGTCAGGGTGGCGCTGGCGATGGTGGGCGCGGTGTAGCTGCCCCCAGCCCGGAGCAGGGCCGCGGTGGCCATGGCGGAACGGCGTTCTCGGTCGTGGAGGGAACGCAGAGCATCCCCCAGGGCCTCCTGGGATGCCGATCCGAGGACCAGACCGGTTTCACCATCTTGGAGTAACTCGGTGATGCCCGGCGAGGCCACCGTGATCACCGGGATGCCGGCGACCTGGGCCGCCACCAGCAGGGGGATGAAATGATCGCCGGCTTCGGGAAGCACCAGGACATCCAGGGTAGCGAGGAACGCACCCAAGGGACCGTCATCCAGCAGCAGGCTACCCGTACGATCTGTCAGCCGTTCCCGGGCCCGTTTGCCCAGGAGGCCGGTGTGGAGCGTTGCTTCCAAAGATAAGCCGGCGGATTGGAGTTCGGCCACGGCGGCAGCAAACACCTCTGGCTTGCGCGCGGCGATGGCTCCGACCCGCCAGCCGGCCTCCACCCGGAAGGTCCGGGGCGTCTTGGGCGAGGTTGCCCCCGGGGGAACCACCGCGATCCGGTCCCGGTGGATGCCGGCCCGGCTGGTGAGGTGGACCCGGTGCTCCTCGGTGGGGACCAGGATCCAGCTGATCAGGGGATCCCGCAGGCGGCGCACGGCGTGGGCGTCTTCGTGGGTCAGGGTGGAAACCACCAGGCCCAGGCTGAGGTCTCGGCAGAGATCGAGGGCGACCGGCAGCAGTCCGGCGGTGTGGACGTGGATCAGGTCTGGCGTCCATAGGGCGACATCCCGGGCGCAGCGCTTGCGGCCCCCGGTCAACCACGACCACCAGCGGGGATCGCAGGGGATCCGGTGGGATTCCCCGACGACATGGGAACGGATGCCATCTTCCCGATGCAACTGGGCGACGCTCTGGCCCAGGTCGGTGAGGGACGCGAGGAGGGGCCCGACCCCCAGGTATTCCAGGGAGCCCCGGTCCGGCACAGCGTGGAGGATGCGCAGAGGGATCATGGCCGGTCGAGATCCGGATCGTCCACCAGGTCCTGGAGATCCTTGCCGGCCACGGTGTAGCGACCCTCGGCCCAGGCCGCGAGATCACGGGTCCGGCAGCGGGACGAACAGAACGGGAAGGCGGCCGGCAGGGGACCTTCGGCGGGGGCCGCCACGGGGGTGCCGCAGATCGGGCAGCGCAGATCGATGGGCATGGCGGCAGTCTTGGCGTCACCCGGCCCTCGCAATGAGTCGTCCGGTGCACCGTCCGATGTCCAATCAGCGGTCGCTGATTGGACATCGGAAGAATTTCATAGCCTCCCCGGCCAATGCGTTTCCTGATCCTGGCCCTGATGTCCACCCTCCTGGCGGGTTCCGAGCTGACGGCTCGGCTTGACCGCATCCTCGATGGGGTACCGAAGAACGGACTGGCCGGGGTCGCCATCATCGACCTGGACACCAATCAGCGGATTTTCGCCCGGGACGCAAATAAACCCCTGTCTCTGGCCTCCACCACCAAGGCCCTGGTGTCCGCCGCCGCTTTGACCCACCTGGGGACAAAATTTTCCTACCGCACCCAGGTAGTTGGTCTTGGTCCGGTGGTCGCAGGACGCGTTCCTGGACTTGGAGTCATCGGCGGAGGGGATCCCTGCCTGGATGGTCATTTCGCTGATGACAAACCGTCGGAATTCTTCTTGGAATGGGCGGCAACCCTCAAGCGTCAGGGGGTCGTCGCCATCGATGGCGATCTTGTGATCGACAATCGGATGACGACGGGTCCGATCCGTCCCGAGAGTTATCCCCAGGACCAGGACAACCAGCAGCGCTGGTACAGTGCCCCGGCCAGCGGTTTTGCTTGGAATGATAACTGCATTGAGGTTCGGGTCGTCCCCACCCGGGTTGGCCAGGCCGCTGAGGTCCAGGTCCGCCCTCGGAGCGCCCGCATCCTGGTGAACAACCAGGCCCGAACCATCGCCGGCAAGGGGGATAAGGCGATCTACGTCACCCGGGCTATGGATACGAACACCGTCACCGTCAGTGGTTCCTACAGCCAAGCGACGCCGTGGTTCCCTCTCGCCATCCAGCGGGATCCGGAATTGCTGGCCGGCGATGAACTGCGCGCCGTTCTCGCCGAGGCGGGAATTACGCTCAGCGGCACGGTGCGCTCCGGAGCGGTGGATCGCCGACTGGGGCCGTTGTTTCTTGTCCACGCCAGCCCACTGTTGCCGGCAATGACGGTGATGAATCAGCACAGCCAGAATTTCTATGGCGAACAAACCCTCCGGGTCCTGGGTTTCGACCGCTTTCACGAGGGATCCATCACCGCAGGGGCAAAGGCGACCAAAGATATCCTGGAAAAACTGATCGGTCCCCTGGCAGCGGAAATAACCATTCTTGATGGCAGTGGCCTCAGCTACGGCAATCTGGGGAGCGCCGGGGCGATGGCGGCGGTGATGGCGGCGATGCATCGGTCCCCGGTGGGGGCGGACTACCGTTCAACGCTCAAACTGAAGGACGTGGGCAAGGCCAAGGGATTCGTCAAAACCGGGACTCTGGCGGTGGCTACTTGCCTGGTGGGCTACGTTGATGCGCCATCGGGTCGCAAATTCGCCTTTGCTCTTTTATTTAATAAGGGCGAAACCAGGGATTTTCGTTGGGCACCGGCAACTCGGGAAGCTATTTTCCGCACATTGTCAGACAGCTGATCCAGCACCGACGTTCTCATTTTTTCCCGGTGAGTCGACCTCGTCAAAGGCGACGTCCTGAGGAAACCCTAGGAAAACTGAGGACTCTAGCTCACGCTGAACAACATGATTCAGCGGATCTATCAGCCTTAATAACGCAGTTGAGTTGGCTTTTTGCAGAATCCCTGCTGTATTTTTCAACTTTTTTCTTCGACAGTTGTTTCACCCAAAGGGTGCGTCTGGAAACGCAAGTGGTGCGCAGATGCAACGCGCTTCAAACCTCGCATGGCAGCGCCATGCGAGGTTTGAAGCAACGCAGCAGGTG
>CANIXE010000175.1 GCA_947470885.1 Planctomycetota bacterium | reverse complement strand
GAGAAGGCAAGAGGTTGGACTAGAAATCGACGTTCACCAGGAGGGTGATCCGTCGATGACATTGGTTAAGCGCGAAAGAACGGTGTTCTCCGCGCCTCCGCGCCTCCGCGTGAAAAATCCAATGCGGCATTTAGGTTCAGTCTGCGGCGGATTTCTGCCCATTCTCCCCGCAAAACCGACGGTGGCCTGGCACGGAGACAGTCCGAAGGGATTCGGATCACGGGTGTGACGATCCAAGAAGCTACCGAGCAGATTCTCGCATTGAGGAACCCCCCGTGATCATCCTAAGCGGGCTGTACGCCCTTCGCATTGATACGCACAGTTGCGGAATTGGATACAACTCGTGGGTTACCTAGACCTCAGAGTTTACCCCTTTTATACCCGGACTCAGGATAACGGGACGCTTTCACACAGAGTTGCTCATATGTCCTCCATTTGAAGCAAGCTCCGCTAGGCGTTGGCTGCCTGGATCGCGGTGAGGGCGATGGTGTAGATGATGTCCTCCACCAACGCGCCCCGGGACAGGTCGTTCACCGGCTTGGCCAAGCCTTGGAGCATCGGCCCGATGGAGACCACGTTGGCACTGCGCTGGACCGCCTTGTAGACGGTGTTGCCGGTATTCAGGTCGGGGAACACGAACACCGTGGCCTGGCCGGCTACGGCGGATCCCGGCAGCTTGCTGCGACCCACGCTGGCCATCACTGCCGCGTCGTATTGGAGGGGGCCGTCGATGGCCAGGTCGGGGCGCTTGGCCCGGGCCAGGCGGGTGGCCTCCCGGACCTTGTCCACGTCCGCGCCGGTGCCGGAGGTGCCGGTGGAATAGCTGATCATTGCCACCCGGGGTTCGATGCCGAAGGCCACCGCGCTGGCGGCGCTCTGCAGGGCGATGTCAGCCAGCTGCTCGGCGGTGGGATCGGGGTTCACCGCGCAGTCGCCATAGACCACCACTTGGTCTGGCAGGCACATGAAAAACACGCTGCTCACCAGGGCGCAGCCTGGGGCGGTCTTGATGACCTGTAGGGCCGGGCGGATGGTATGGGCGGTGGTATGGACCGCCCCGGAGACCAGTCCATCCACATGGCCCAGCTTCAGCATCATGGTGCCGACGACGATGGCGTCGGAGAGCTCTTCCCGGGCGATTTCTGGAGTCAGACCCTTGGCCTTGCGCAGGGCCACCAACGGTTCGATGTACCCTTCGCTGATACTGCGCGGGTCGATGATTTCGAGATTGGTCGGGCGGACCAGCCCCATGGAGGTGATCTGCCGGGCGATTTCACCGGGATTGCCCAAGAGCACGCAGCGGGCGATGTTCCGCTGGCAGCAATGGACGGCGGCACGGATGGTTCTGGGTTCTTCGCCCTCTGGAAGGACGATCCGCTTGTCCGCTTTTCGGGAACGCTGGATTAACCCATAACGGAACGCCGGCGGGCTGAGCCGGCGGCTGCGGCTGCGGGTGGCGAAGCCTTGGATCCAACTCTGGTCCAGGTGGTCCGCCAGGCTGTTCATCATCAGCTCGGCCCGGTCCCGGTCGTCGGCGGCAATTTCCCGGTCCAGGTTGTGGACCCGGCTGGTGGTCTCAAAAGTGTCGCTTTTCACCGCCAGAATGGGCAACCCGGTGGCCTTCGCCGCCGCGGTCAGTTCAGCCACCGCCGGATCCAGATCGCAGGCGGTGATCAGTAGGCCGGCCAGACGCACTCCGTTGAGGGCTGCCAGGCAGACCGCGATGATGATGTCATGACGGTCGCCGGGGGTGATCAGCAACGTCCCGGGCTTGAGGGCCTTGAGCACCCCGGGGATCGACCGGCCTAACACCGAGATGCGGATGATTCGCCGCCCGAGATTGCCCCGGTTGATAATCTCCGGGTCCAACTGACGCACCAAGTCGGCAATACGGATGCGGTTCAGGGTTTCGATATGGGGCAGCAGGCTGATCAGCGGCAGATGGCGGGCCGCCAGGGCGTCCTTGAGGTCCTGGTGGCGCTGGGCGTCACCCATGACCCGATTGAGGATGCATCCAGTGATCCGTTCGATTTCACCATCCCGGTACAGCCGGGCGGCGATGGACATGGATTCCGCCACCTCGGCGGGGGGCCGTTCCCCGGGATTGCCCACCAGAATCACCTCGGCGTCCAGGGTCCGGGCCAAGGCTTGATTCACCCGCATGGAATAAGTCTGGTCGATGCTGGGGACCATACCTTCGACAATCACGACTTCGGCGCTGTCGAGGACGGCTTGGCAGCGGGCGACCACTTCTTCCATCAATCCCTGGTCATCGCCACTGGCGAGGAGTTCCTCCACCCGATCCCGGTTGAGGGGTTCCGGTGGACGGAGGGCGCTGGCCAAACTCAACAGGGTGGTGGAGCGTTCCGGCCCGGTATCCCCGGCGGATTGCTGGGCGATGGGCTTGCAGAACCCGACGTCGATCCCCTGGCGGTCGAAGGCTCGGACCAGAGCCAAGGAGGCGGAGGTCAGGCCGACGCCGTGGCCAGTGGGGACAACGAGGAGGGTATGGCGCATGGGGTACTCCGGCGGGCCGGCATCCTGAAGGGCGCAGCCGGAAAGGGAAAGCGGATGCGGTTATCCGGATATTGCCATGCATCCCCAAATGTTGGCTCATGCGGTGGACGCAGCCCATTTCGGGATGGACCGGAATCCGGGATCCTGATGTCTTGACGGATCGAATGTTCCTCCATGATCCGCCCGCCGCAGTGATTGGGGTGTCGTCTAACGGTAGGACTGCAGATTCTGGCTCTGCCTATCGGGGTTCGAATCCCTGCACCCCAACCAGAAACCCCGTCGTAGGAATTTCTACGACGGGTTTTTTTATTCGATTCCTCTGAGACCTAGGGGATGTGATGGCAACCAGCGTAACACCATGATCGGTGATCGGTGACCACCTCGGCCCACGCCCTGGCCCTGACCCCCCACGGTCATCTGGCGTTGATCCCCGCAGCTGAATCCGCCTTGCCGGAACCCCTGGCCCAGGGCCTGCAAACGGCGTTGCGGTTCGGTTCCGGTCGGGGTCTGCTACTCCTAGGCGCGGAACACGTCGGGGCCGTTTTGCCGCCGGTGGCCGGGTGGTGGCGGGACTACGCGGTGCGATACCTCACGGCGCTCTGCACCTTGCCCCCGGCGGAGGCGGATATTCCGACCGCTGGTGCTCTGGGGCGGGTTCCGGTGCCTTCGGCCTGGGAACTCCAGGGCCTGATCTGGTCGGCACCGCCGATGGAGGGGGCCGAGTACCTGATGGTGGCGGTCCTGGAACGTCTGTGGGGGGAACTCGATCAGGCCCTCCATAAGGAATTGACGGATAGCGGTTCCACCTTGGATGTCTGGCTCAAAGCCGCCCATCCGGCGTGGAATCTGGTGGGCCGGGTTCACGTCCATCTGGCGGAAAATCGCAAGGACGAAAACTTCCCCTTCGCCTTCCTGGCGACGTACAGCACCCGGTTGTCGGCCCAGGGGAAGGCCCAGCACCGGCCCCTGGGGGAAGCCCTGCGGGAATACGCCGCCGCCGCGGATAAAGAGCGCTTGCTGGCCTTGCTGGCGCCGCTCCAGCGGGCCGCCGGGTCCTGCGTCTGGCTGAAGGGGTTGCTCGACCGGCGGGAGATTTTCCAACCCCTGCGCTGGACGGCGGGGGAGGCCTTGGCCCTGTTGCACGATGTCCCGCGCCTGGAACAGGCCGGGGTCGTCGTCCGCATGCCGGCTTCCTGGCGGACGAGCCGACCGGCCCGGCCTACGGTGAGCGCCATAGTGGGTGGGCGCCAGCCTTCCCTGGTGGGGGAGGCGGCCCTCTTGGATTTTTCGGTATCGGTGGCCCTGGAGGGAGAACCGCTGACCCCGGCCGAGGTGAAAAGCCTGCTCGCCGGCAGTCAGGGCCTGGTGCTGCTGCGGGGGCGCTGGGTCGAAGTCGATCAGGCCCGCCTGACCCGGACTCTGGATCGCTTCCAGGAGATCGAGCGCCTGGCGCGGGAGGAGGGCCTGGGCTTCCATGCGGCGATGCGTCTGCTGGCGGGGGCGGGGGCCGCCGTGGGGGAGGAAGATGCCGCCATCGTCCCTGACTGGGCCCAGGTGGTCGCCGGACCATGGCTTGCGGAGGCTTTGGCGGGACTGCGCACTCCGGAAGGCCTGGCGGTCGTGGACCCCGGCCCGGAACTCCATGCGACCCTGCGTCCCTACCAGGCGGTGGGGGTGCGTTGGTTGCATCTGTTGTCGCGCCTGCGCCTGGGGGCCTGCCTGGCGGACGACATGGGCCTGGGCAAGACGATCCAGGTCCTGGCCCTGTTGCTGGTACGCAAGCAGCGCGAGGGCCGGGCGCCCAGCCTGCTGGTGGCTCCGGCCTCCCTGCTGGCCAACTGGGCCCAGGAATCCGCCCGTTTCGCCCCGGGTCTGAACGTGCTGGTGGCCCATGGCTCGGCCGTGCCGGCGGCCGGGCTGGAATCCCTTTCCCGGGAACGTCTGGCGGAGTGTGATCTGGTGATCACCAGCTATGGGGCGTTGCATAGACTGCCGTGGATCACCGCCACCACCTGGCGCCTGGCAATCCTGGATGAGGCCCAGGCCATCAAGAATCCCGGCACCCGCCAGACCCGGGCGGCGAAGGTCCTCAAGGCTGGCTCCCGGGTGGCCCTGACCGGCACTCCGGTGGAGAACCGCCTGGGGGATCTGTGGTCGATTTTCGACTTCGTGAATCCGGGCCTGCTGGGCGCGGCCAAGCCGTTCACCGCGTATGCCAAGCGCCTGGCCGACAGTCCAGGGGGCTATGCCCCGCTGCGCCGCTTGGTGCAGCCCTACATCCTTCGCCGGATGAAAACCGACAAGACGGTGATTAGCGACCTGCCGGACAAGATCGAGGTGAATGCCTATTGCGGCTTGGCGAAGGCCCAGGCGGCGCTGTACCAGCAGGGGGTGAAGGAACTCACCAAGGCCCTGGAAAACGGCGTCGAAGGCATCGCCCGCAAGGGCCTGGTGCTGGCCTTCCTCACCCGTTTCAAGCAGATCTGCAATCATCCCGCCCACTGGCTGGGAAATGGCGACTGGGCCGAGGCCGACAGCGGCAAGCTGGCCCGCTTGCGGGAACTGGCCGAGGTGATCGCCGCCAAGCAAGAGAAGCTGCTGGTGTTCAGTCAGTTCGCCGAGGCCACCGGGCCCCTCGCTGGCTTCCTGGGGGGGATCTTCGGCCGGGAGGGCTGCGTGCTCACCGGGGCAACGGCGTGTTCGAACACTTCGGCGGAGAGTCCAGCCCCGAAGCCGGCCGTGTCGCCGGCCACGGCGGCGCTGACGCAAGGCCCGGTGCCGGGCGCGGGCGTGAAGGTCGTGCTGTCTGACAAGCCGCTGCCCCTGCCCGTGTTTTCGCTCACCGACCTCGACGGCAAGACGATCGATCAGAGCGCGTGGAAAGGGAAAGTGGTCCTGCTCAACTTCTGGGCCACATGGTGCGGCCCGTGCCGCGCCGAGATCCCTGATCTG
>CANIXE010000174.1 GCA_947470885.1 Planctomycetota bacterium | reverse complement strand
GAATCCCCGGGCGATTGCCCAGGGAAGGCCCCGTGAAACAGGAATCCCCGGGCGATTGCCCAGGGAAGGCCCCGTGAAACAGGAATCCCCGGGCGATTGCCCAGGAAAGGCCCCGTGAAACAGGAATCCCCGGGCGATTGCCCAGGAAAGGCCCCGTGAATCAGGAATCCCCGGGCGATTGCCCGGGGATTCCTGTTTCCAGCCGTAACGTCGTCGGTCTAGATGATCGAACAGGTCCCACCCGCGCAGGCTACGGTCTGCTCCAGGGTGGTGTTGTCCTCGGCTTCGCTCATCGCCTGGTAGGCCACATGGCGGTATTCCCGGGTCAGGTCCTCCCACAGCTTGCAGTTGTGGACCCGCTTCAGGCAGTAGGTCATTTCCTTCACATCGTTGGTGAAGTAATTGGCCGCGAACTTGTGGGCCCGGCGGACCCAGTCTTTTTCCGCGAGGAAGGTCTTCACCGCCGCCTGGTAGCGTTCGGTGTCGCCGGGTTCGTCGGTGGGGGGCGGCGGGGCGGTGAGCTTGCGGCCGTTGCCCAGGGCCACGGCGCAGGCGGCCCAGAGGTCACCGGCGAAGGCGTGGAGGCCGTCGACGATCAGGCCGCTGGCCATGATCGCGCCGGGGCCGTAGCGCTTCACGATTTCTTCCGCCGTCCACACCGCGCAGAACGGGGCCTGGGGGTAGTCCAGGTCGCCGCCGTGGGGGAGCAACGAGATGCCGGCGAAGGCGTGGCGGTGCTCGTAAATGTAGTCGGTGACCGCCGGCCATTCGTCGGCGAGGACGGTGATGGTGTTGGAGACGTTGTGGCGGAGCCAGGGCTGGGCGCAGTTTTCCTGACGGCGGCCGGCATCCACCCAGTTGCTCTGGGTCAGCTCGACGTGGCGGAGGAGGTCAAGGGCCCCCAGGTCGTTGCTGGTCAGGGCGTGTTCCGGGACCTCGATGCAGAACGACAGAACCACGTCGGTCCCGTTGGGATTCCACACGGATTTTTCCACGGCCCGGGGATTGTGCTTCTGGAACCACTGGAAGGGGGCATCCCCCTGATTGGCCTGGACCCGGCGGAAGTAGCGCCGGGCGTGGTGGGCGTGGATGCCCGAGGCGGTGCCGAGGATGCACGATGAGGTGCCGGCGGGCTTGACGCAGGTGGCCCGGGCCGCGGGGTTGATGCCGATCTTGGCGGCGATCTCGGCGTTCACCTCCAGGATTTTCCGGGCCATCTGTTTTTGCAGTTCCGGATCGAAGGCGATTTTCGGGTTGTCCATCATCCCGGTCATCGAGCAGCCCAGCAGGGCCTCCTGACGGACGATCCGCTCACTCACCGGGCCGAGGTATGGGAACTCGGTGTAACCCGCCTGGAGCGTGCCCAGGATCGCCGCCGCGGTGGCGGCCCGGGCAAAAATTTCCGGGGTGGTGCAGGCCTTGAGGTTGATTTCGCACAGGTTGCAGAACGCCCAGCCGCTCTGGCCGGTCTGCTGGTCCACCGGGTAGAGGCCGATTTCCACACAGGGGTTGTAGATGATTTCGGTGGAATCAGCCCAGACGAAGCCGGGTTCGCCGAATTCCCGGACCGCCTCCATCAGCTTGGCGAAGACGTGCTTGGGGGTCTTGTCCCGGAGCAGCAGAGCGCTGTTGTTGCTGCGGCCCCGCTGGGGATTGGAAATGAACCAGTCGCCAGTCTTGGCGGTGGCCATTTCCAGATCATCCGGCGAAAACAAACAGATGGTGGCGGAACGGCGAACGCCGCCCGACAGCACCGCATCGGAGGCGTGCATGACCACGTCGTAGGCGTCGATGGGGCGCAGGCGGCAGGGGCTGCCGGCGTCCGCCAGGCGGGTCTCCAGGACCGTGCGGATGCATTCCAGGGAACGGCTGAGGGGGCCAGGACCCGGGGCCCGGCCGGATCCGCTGGCCAGGGGCGCGCCGGCGGGGCGGATCAGGGAGAAGTCGAACTGGACGTGCTTGCCGGCAAAAGCCGGCATCGGCTGGTCGCTGACGAAGTAGCTGGACAGCAGCGCGCCCAGGGCATCGGCCCAGCCTTCGATGGAGTCGGGCACGGTGAACACCGCGCGGTTCGCTTTGCCTTCCCCGGGCCGGACGATGGCGGGCAGCTTGGCGATGTGGTGGTTCTGGACGGAAAAGCCGGTGCCGGCGCCGCACAGGAGAAGCCACAGGGCCTCTTGGAAGAAGCGCGGCCGGTCGCAGTACGAGGCGGTGCAGTTGTACAGCCGGGCGTGCTTGTCCTCGATGGGCTTGCCGCCGAACTGGAGGGCCCGCTGGGAACCCAGGACCAAGCGCTCATGCATTGCCGCCTTGGCGAAATCCAGCTCGGCCTGGACGGCCTTGTCGGCGTAGCGCCGGGCATGCATCGCGAACACCCGCTCCACGGCCTCGTCGTAGGTCTCCCGCCGGCCTAAGTCCTCCTGCCAGCGGGCGTATTTAGTGCTGAAAACGTAATCTTGGAGCTGGGCGATGGTCATAACCGGGTGGGTCCGTGGAGGCGGCGGAAGGGAAGAAAAATAAAAACGCTGAATCCCGGGACAGCGTCCCGGGATTCAGCCACCAGCTCAGCGGGGCTGGTAGACGCAGGTCGGATCGGACGCGGTGGGATCGCCGGTCAAGCCGAAGGACCGGCTGCGGCTGCCGCCGCAGATCTTGCGGAATTCACAGCGACCACATTTGCCAGAGAAATGATCCGCATCCCGCAGGGAAAGGAACAGCGGGTGGTGGCGGTAGATGTCCACCGGATCATCCCAGCGGGTGTTGCCGCAGGGCGTGGGCAGGAAGCCAGAAGGGCAGATTTCTCCGGTGTGGCTGATGAATAGGAAGCCGTTGCCATCGTTCACGCCCCGGCCGGCGTGGACGTTGGGCGCCGGGGTGCCCCGGCGTTCCCGCTCCTGGGCCAGGACGCGGTAGTAGGGCTGGCCGGCGGTGGTCTTGACCTGGAACGTGGTGGTGGGATCGAGGGCGATGTCCGCCAGCTCGCGGTAGACTTTTTCGTGCTCGGCGGCGGACAGCAGCATATCCGTCGAGGTCCGTCCGGTGGGTACCAACAGGAACACCGACCACAGGCTGATCTTGGCGTTGTTGCCGAAGGCGGCGATGGCCCGGAGGTGGGCCCGATCGTGGTGGGACACCGAGGTGTTGATTTGGGTCCCCAGACCCAGGCTCTTGGCCACGTCCAGGAGGGCCAGGGTGCGGTCGAACGTACCCGGGACTTGGCGGA
This sequence comes from Planctomycetota bacterium, assembly GCA_947470885.1. Taxonomy (GTDB): domain Bacteria; phylum Planctomycetota; class UBA11346; order UBA11346; family UBA11346; genus CAIUVD01. Next base: position 2,250 of record CANIXE010000174.1, on the reverse strand, counting down.
AACCGTCGTGGGTCGCCGCGTCGGCGCCGTCGAGGCTGAACGCGATCCGGTGCAGGCCGGCGTCATGACAGCGCTTCAGCAGTTCCGGGGTCACCAGGGGCGTGGCTGATGGGGTGAGGGCCATCTGCAGTCCGGCCTTGGCGCCGTGCTCGATGAGTTCCACCAGGTCGGAGCGCTTCGCCGGATCGCCGCCAGTGATCACCAGGACCACTGGGCCGAAGCCTTCGGCGATCCGGGTCAGCATGGCTTTGACTTCGTCAGTCTTCAGTTCAGCGGGATCCCGGTTGGGCTGGGCGTCCGCCCGGCAATGGCGGCAGGCCAGGTCGCAGGCCCGGGTGGCCTCCCAGATGACGATGAACGGCTGGATGCCGAAGATGTCCGCACCGGGGGGCGCCGCCCGGGCAAGGTTGGCGGGGCGGGCATCGCGAACATTGGGGGATAAAAGGGTCGTCATGGCCAGATTGAAGCCGGAAGTCCCAGGCCGACAAGCTAAAACTCTGTTGAACCATGCGCTCAATGTGAATTGGCACAATATTTAATCGATTTAATAAAAAAATCGCATAGGAAGTAAAGGAACTTCCTACTCCTGCATGGTACCCGGTCCATTTCCGTATTTGCTGCACGGTGCAGGGAAATCACCGGGAAGCCCACCTTCAAACCGGTACACGGTGTGCGCTAGGCCCGGCGATGACTACTCCCGCCGCCCCACCGTCACTGCCCGTCCAGGCCTTCTTCACCCGGCCCCGACTATTCGCCCTGGCCGGTATCGTATTGGCGGTGGGGCTGCTGATCTGGGCCCCCTGGAAGGCCACCGGACCCGGTCCGGGGTTTGTCAGCGGCAATGGCCGGATCGAGGCGGTGGATATCGACATCGCCAGCAAGTTGCCCGGGCGGATCGACGCCATCCTGGTGGCGGAGGGGGATCTGGTGAAGGCCGGCCAGCCCTTGGCCCGGATGCGGATGGACGCCATGCAGGCCCAGCGGGACGAGGCCCAGGCCATGGTCCGCCAGGCCGGCGACGGGGTGGCCAGCGAGGTGGCCCAGGTGGCGGCCCGGCAGAGCGACCAGGTGGCCGCCGAGGCCTTGGTGCGCCAACGGGCCAGTGAACTGGAGGTCGGCCAGCGCCGCTATGTCCGCACCCAGGAGCTGACCGCCGCCGGGGCGACCACCCTCCAGGCTCTGGATGACGACAAGGCCCGGGTTCTGGGGGCGGAAGCGGGGCTGGCCTGGGCCAAGGCCCAGGTGGCGGCCTCCCGGGCGGGGGTCCAGGCGGCCCAGGCGGGGGTCACTGGTGCGGTGTCCGGGGTGGCCGCGGCCCAGGCGACGGTGGCCCGGATCGACGCGGACATCCACGACGGCGTGCTGGTGTCCCCCCGGGATGGCCGGGTGCAGTATCGGGTGGCGGAACCCGGCGAGGTGGTGGCTGCCGGGGGCAAAGTGTTGAACCTGGTGGATCTGGGGGATGTGACCATGTCGTTCTTTATTCCCGAAACCGCCGCCGGCCGGGTCGCCCTGGGGGCGGACGTCCGGCTGATCCTGGATGCCGCTCCGGAGTGGGTGGTCCCGGCGACGGTGACCTTCGTCGCCAGCGTCGCCCAGTTCACCCCCAAGACCGTGGAGACCGCCAGCGAGCGGCAGAAATTGATGTTCCGGGTGAAGGCCCGGATCAGCCCGGAGCTGCTGGCCCAGCATGCGACCACGGTGAAAACCGGTCTCCCCGGGGTCGCCTGGCTGAAGCTGGATCCCCAGGCCGCCTGGCCGGCGAACCTGGAGATCAGGCTTCCCCGGTGAGCGGGGAACCCGTTGTTCGCATCGCCGGCTTGAGCTGCCGTTACGGCCCGGTGCTGGCCGTGGACGACCTGACCCTGGACCTGCCTGGGGGCTGTATGGTCGGGCTGATCGGCCCGGATGGCGCAGGAAAATCCAGTCTGCTGTCGTTGCTGGCCGGGGCGCGGAAAATCCAGACGGGGACCATCCACGTCCTCGGCGGTGATCTGGCGGATCCCCGGCACCGGGAAGCCGTCTGCTCCCGGATCGCCTACATGCCCCAGGGGTTGGGGCGGAATCTCTATCCCACGTTGTCGGTGGAGGAGAACCTCCAGTTCTTCGCCCGGCTGTTCGGCCACGGTGGGGCGGAACGTCGGCGGCGGATCGACCAACTGACCCGCAGCCTGGGCTTGGAATCGTTCCTCGCCCGGCCCGCGGGAAAATTGTCCGGGGGGATGAAGCAGAAGCTGGCCCTGTGCTGTG
>CANIXE010000173.1 GCA_947470885.1 Planctomycetota bacterium | reverse complement strand
TGCGTCCGGTCGTCCGGTCGTCCGGTCGTCCGGTCGTCCGGTCGTCCGGTCGTCCGGTCGTCCGGTCGTCCGGTCGTCCGGTCGTCCAAGGATTATACCCGGCGGTTGAGATTAGCCCATAACCGGGCCATCGCCGGGCTGGCCAGGCCCAAGCCCTGGGCCCGGCGCAGGGGTTCGCCGAATAGGGCGTCCAGTTCTAGAGGGGCACCCATCCTGGCGTCCAGCAGGGTGCTGGGGGCGTAGTCCGCCATTTCGTAGGTCATGGCCTCCTGCTCCAGCGCCCAGGCGTCGTCGATGCGCTCGTTCCGCTGATGGAGGGCCAGGTCGGCGTTGCCGGCGGCGATGGTTTCCCGCATCAGCAGCCGGGCTTCCTTCAGCAGTAGCGGATCCGCCAGGATCCGGTCGGTGGTGGCGTCATGGACCACCCCCAGACCGTTGAACGGAATGTTCCACACCAGCTTCCGCCAGCGGGCCTCCCGCAGACTGGAGGGGGCGTGGCTGGTCACTCCGGCGCTGGTCCACAGGTTCTGGAGTCGCCGGGTTTCCCCGGCGTCCTCCGCCAGGCTGCCCACGGTGAGTTGGCCATGGGCCAGGTGGCGGATGGTGCCGTCCGCGTCCCGGTTGATGCAGACAAAGCACAACGCCCCCAGGATCCGCTGGGGATCCGCCAGGGCAGCCAGACGTTCTTCAACCCCCAGGCCATTGCACAGGGCCACCACCCGGGTCGCCGGGCCGATCAGCGGACCTATGAGGTGTGGCAGGGACCCCAGGGCCGTGGTTTTCAGGGCGATGAGCAACCAGTCCGGGGGCGTGAGCAGGCGGGGATCTTGGGCGACTTTGAAGGTGCCTGGAGCCAAGTGGAGCACCGGGTAGGTGCTGCTAGTGATCTGGGGGGTAGCGGCTTGGTTAATCACCAGTCCTCGGGATGCCAGCACCGCCGCATCCCGGCGGGCGAGGAACGCCACCTCGTGGCCGGCGTGGATCAGCTGTCCACCGTAGAATTGCCCCACCGCCCCGGCGCCGACGACGACGATCCGGCTCATTAGGGAGCAACAGGCTTGGTGGTGCCGGTGGCGACGAAGGCCAGGGCCGCGCTGTTCAGGCAGTGGCGTTCATGGGTGGGTTCCGGGCCATCGTCGAACACATGGCCCAGATGGCCACCGCAGCGGGCGCATTGGATTTCCACCCGGACCATGCCGTAGCTGGTGTCGCCGATCCGCTTCACGTTCCCGGGGTGGACTTCTTGGTAAAAGCTGGGCCAACCGGTGCCGGATTCAAATTTCGTGGCGCTGTGGAATAGGGGCAGAGCGCAGCCGGCGCAGACGTAGTAGCCGGTGCCCTTGTTGTGGAGCAGGCCGCCGCAGAACGGCCGTTCCGTGCCGGCGGAGCGGAGGACCTGGAACACCTCGGGGGCCAGTTGGGCGCGCCATTCCGCGTCGGTTTTCACCACCGGCTCCAGCCGTTGGGGTTGGCTGAGGGTGCCGTCGGAGGTGAGGGTCACGCCCAGGAAGGGTTTAAGGGGGGCAGGGGCCATGGTCTTTTCCGCAGCGCAGGAGGTGCCGAACAGGGCGGCGAGGAGAATTCCGCCCACCATAAAGAGATTACGGACCACGGGAGGCTCCGCCATGCTTGAGGTCCTCTTTGAGGAACTTTCGCACTTTCTCCAGTTTGGGCGGAATTACTGCCGCACAGTAGGCCTGTTCGGGATGCCGCCGGAAATAATCCTGGTGGTATTCCTCCGCCAGGTGGAACCGGGCCGGGCCGGTGGTCTGGAGCTCCAGGATTTCGGTGACGATGGGCCGGGTGAACCGGGGCTGATTGCGGGCGATGGCGGCTACGGCGGCGGCCTTCTGGGCCGCATCAGCGACGACGATCACACTGCGATATTGGCTGCCCACATCGTGGCCCTGGCGGTTCACGGTGGTGGGATCGTGGACCCGGAAGAACAAATCCAGCAGGGGATCCAGTCCGATCTGGGCCGGATCATAGACCACCTTCACCGCTTCGGCGTGGCCGGTGCCGCCACCGCAGACCTCCTCATACGAGGGATGGTCGAGCTGGCCGGCGACATAGCCGCTGACCGCACTCTTCACCCCGGGCATGGCCTCGAAGGAGGCCTCCACGCACCAGAAGCAACCGCCGGCCACAATGATGCTGGCGGATGAGGTGGCAGGGGGGACGGGTTCAGCGGCCATGGCAGTCATTCCTGGGAGAAGGAGCAGGCAGGTCAGGAGGAAGCGCATGCCTTCGTTACGGAGGAATGCCAGCACTGTTGGTTCAATCCCGATAGGTGTAGACGCCCTGTTGGCCCGCGGTTTCGGACACCGTGACCCGAAGGGCGCAGACACTCAACGCCCCGAATCGTTCCCGCAGGCGGCCCAGGAGGTTCCGTCCCAGCCAGGCGGCGAAGTTTTCGGCGCTGGTGTTGTTGATGGGGAGGACGATCACTTCCTCGGTGGGGGCTAGGTAGTGGCAATTCCGGTAGGTGACTTCCGTGTGGCCGTCGTCCCGGTGGCGGTAACGCAGTTCCGGATGCTCGCCGGGAATCAGCCAGTGCTCGTCCAGGTCATCGCACAGGGCGCGGATGATGGGCTTCACCATCTTGAAATCGATGACCAGCCCGTGCTCGGACAACCGGCCGTCGATCTCGCAGGTCACCTGATAATTGTGCCCATGGAGCCGTTCCTTCGAACCGTCGGGGAAGATCAGGAAGTGGGCCGAGGAGAATTTGAGGTACTCCTTGGCGATGTAGATAGACCAGCGTTCCATATAAAGTCAGCCTTGGAGGTGGTGGCGGGCGACCTGACGCATCAGGTCCTCCGGGGCGGTACCCCGGCCGGTGAAGCGGCGGTACTGGCCGGCGGCCTGGGCGATGAACAACTGCAGCCCATCCACAGTCTTCGCGCCGGAGGCGGCGGCTTCCTTCAAAAAGCGGGTTTCCAAGGGCACGTAGACGGTGTCGAATACCAGGCTGTCGGGCCGGTGGGGGAAGGGCCATGGGGTATCCGCCGGAGCCTTCATCCCCACGCTGGTGCCGTTCACCAGGATGTCGTAGGGCGTCCGCTGGGCGTCCTCCAGGGTGATGGCCCGGCCCTGGAAATCCCGGGCCAGGGCTTCCGCCTTGTCCAGGGTGCGGTTGCACACCAGCAGGGTGCCGCCCCCGGCGCTGACGATCCGGGCCACGGCCCGGGCCACGCCCCCGGCCCCAAGCAGGAGCACGGTTTTCCCGCGAATATTTCCCAAACAGTGGGCCACGCCTTCCACATCGGTGTTGGTGGCGCTCAGCACCCCCGCATCCCACCACAAGGTATTGCAGACGCCGGCAGCCTTGGCCGGGGCTTCCTGGACCGTGGCCAGGGGCAGCAGAGCTTCCTTATGGGGGATGGTGATGCTCAGGCCGTGGATCCACGCGCCGCAGGCATTCCAAAAATCCACGGCGTTTTCAACACGGAACGGCACATACACGGCGTCCACGCCATCTTGGGCCAGGCCGGCATTGTGGATGTGGGGGCTCAGGCTGTGGCTTATCGGACTGCCCATGACCCCCAGGATCCGGGTGTTCGCGGTCTGGGATTTTAGGCGATAGCGCCCCAGCAGATCCCCCACCGTGGGCTGGCCCGGGGCAGATCCGCCGTCGCCGTCCAGGCGGGCGAACGTCAGGAAGCCGCCCCAAACCCCGGCCAGTAGCCGGGAGGGCAGACCGTGTTCCCCCATGGCCAGGGCGATGACGTCTCCATCCCGGTGCACTAACAAATTCCGGATAATGGTTAGGTCGGCGGCATCCCGGGCGGTGATGGCGACCTTGGCGATTACCGGGATTCCTAGGCGGTGGCCGACGGCGCGCATGGCCTGGATCTTCCCCGGGAGGTCCGTGCCCGGGCCTTGGAAATCGTGGCTAGACAGAATCAGTCGGGCTTTGGGAGCGGTTGCCAAGCCCTCGGCCTGGGCCAGTTCACAGTCGATGTAGGCGGCCCCGGCGGCATCCGCCGCGGCCAGCAGGGCCAGGCGGGCGGTTTCGCTGCCCACCCAGTCGCCGGTCTCATCCGGGTGGCGGCAGGTGGCGATCACCGGCAGGGGACTGCGGGGGATGGCGGCGATGATGGCCGAAAGATCTGCGCCTTTTTTCTGGCAGGTGTCCAGGCGCCATTCCACCACGTCGGCCCCGGTCGTCGCGGCTTTGGCGGAGAGGGCCAGCAGGTCGTCAGGCGTGGCGGCGGAGAGGGGAATGGCGACGAGGGTCATGGCGTGGGGCTAGGGAAAATATGGGGATTGGGACGGTGGCCGGGAGCATAGGCCGGGAGCGCCGGCGGCCACGCCGGCATCGGTTGCGCTATTACCGAGAATCAACGTTGATTTGTCGTTGGTCGTCGCACCGATGCCGGCCAGGCGGCCGGCGCTCCCGGCCGGCGCTCCCGGGTTTGAGGCCGGCGCTCCCGGCGCTCCTCGTTCACCTCACCTCAACCACATCCTTCACCGCATAGCGGACCTTGGCCAGAGCCGCATACTTGTCAGTGGCCAGGCGATAACCCACGGGACAGGCGACCCGGGTGGTGTAGCCGGTGCCTTCCAGGCCCAGGACCTTGTCGTAGCCGGCGGGGTCGATGCCTTCCATGGGGCAGGCATCCAGGCCCAGGAGGGCGCAGGAGGTCATCAATTGACCCAGGGCGATGTAGACCTGGCGGGCGGCCCACTCGGCGATGGTCTTGGACCGGGGACCTTCGATGAGGTCCTTCATCATGAAGCCCTTGTAGCCGGCCAGGGATTCCGTGGTCACTCCACGGGTGGCGGCGGTGGCATTGACGAAGCGGTCTAGATCCACTTCCGTCAGCCCGGTGCGGCCGAGGAGTACCAGATGGTGGGAGCAATCCTCCACCTGGGCCTGGCCCCAGGACAGGGGCCGCAGGGCCTTCTTCAGCTCGGGGCTGGTGACCGCGAGGAACTTCCAGGGCTGCAGGCCGTAGCTGGAGGGGGTTAGCACCAAGGATTCCGCCAGGGCGGCCCAAGTGGCGGCGTCGAGCTTCTTCGTCGGGTCGAATTGCTTGGTGGCGTAGCGCCACTTGAGTTGGGTGAGGAGGGATTCGCTGGGGATGGTGCTCATAGTGGGCGAGAGGATTCACCCCAGCGTGCCCGCGCAATGCCAAGCATTGGTCATCCCGGACCACGGCGTACCGTTCGGCCATGCCCCGTACCCTGTTCATCGACATGCCCAGCGGGATCGCCGGCGACATGCTGTTGGGCGCCCTGGTGGGCTGCGGTGCCGACATCGCTGTCCTCAACGATGGCCTGGCGACCCTGGAGATCGGCGTCGCTATCCAGGCTGATCGAGTCCTCGTGGGTGGCCTGGAGGCCTGGAAAATCCGGGTGAATGCCCTCCAGGAGGCCCAGTGGATCCAGGCTCCCACCCTCAGCCTGGGCAAGCTGACCCCGATGGCCCGGGTTCGCCCGGGTACCTCCTCAGGATCGGCGGTGGAAAAAACCTCCACCGTG
>CANIXE010000172.1 GCA_947470885.1 Planctomycetota bacterium | reverse complement strand
CCTGCCTTTGGCGGAACTCACCGGGCTGCCCTACCAAAGCACGGTCCCGGGAAAAATGCACGCCTGCGGCCACGATGGCCACACCGCCAGCCTGCTGGCCGCCGCCGCCTGGCTGAAATGCCACGAGGCCCGTCTGCCCCAGCCGGTGGTCCTGGTATTCCAGCCCGCCGAGGAAGGTGGCCACGGGGCCGCCGCCATGGGCGCGGACGGCGCCCTGGACGCCTTCGACGTCATCTTTGGTTTTCACAATTGGCCACCGCTGCAGGCCGGCACCGCCGCCTGCCCCGCTGGACCGGTGATGGCCGCCAACGGGGAATGGTCGGCGCGGATCCAGGGCCGGGGCGGCCACGCCAGCATGCCCCACCTGTGCGCCGACCCGATCTATGCCGGCAGCCAATTCGTCAGCGCGGTCCAGCAGGTGGTGGCCCGCCAGGTGGCCCCCCAGGAAGCCGCGGTGGTGACCGTGACCTGTTTCCACGCGGGCACCGCCGACAACATCATCCCCGATGCCGCCGAACTGGTGGGCACCTGCCGGGCGGCCACCACCACCCGCCGGGATGATCTGGCCCGGCGCACCGAAGCGGTGCTCCACGCCGCCTGCGCCCCCACGGGCTGCACCGCGACCTTCGAATTCCATCCGTGCTACGAAGCCACGGTGAACGATCCCACCGCCGCCGGCGAAGCCCAGGCCGCCCTCGCCGCTGAGGGCATCTCCCTAATCCGGGAACAGCTGCCGATCATGGCCGCCGAGGACTTCGGCTGGTTCCTGGCCCGGAAACCCGGGGCCTTCCTCCTGCTGGGTTCCGGGCGCGGCCCGGACACCCCGGGCTGCCACAGCGCCCGTTTCGACTTCGACGACACCCTGATCCCCCTGGTCGTCCGCCTCTGGGCCCGACTGGCCGGACTATGAGCAGCCGCAGGCTGCTGGGGGGTGGAGGGCCGCCAGGCCCGGAACGGAGCGGGGGCGAGGATGATCGCCCACAGGGCGAGCAGGCCCCAGGCGGGGCCTGCGGATCACCGCAGCCTGGCGAAGCGAAGCGCAGCCAGCCGATCGCAGCCCCTGCTTCAACAAGAACTTGGGGCGGCGAAGCCGACCCTTCAGGCGAAGCCGGAACCCCAGCTAAGCTGGGGAAGTTCCCAGGCAGCGCAGACCCGACTGGGGATTTAAGGCCTCGAATAGCCCGGGTGTTCAAACACCTGAAAAAATGGGCGAAACGCACCGGGGTGACCTGCTTCCGCATCTACGAGAAAGACCTGCCGGACCAGCCGTTGATCGTCGACTGGTATGACGGCGATGCGGTGGTGTGGACCTACCACCGGACCCGGAATGAGACTCCGGCGGATGAACGGGCCTGGCTGGCCGCGGTGGATGCCGCCGTTGGCGATGGCCTGGGTCTGCCCAAGGAACGGATCTGGCGCCGGGAACGCCGGCAACAAAAGGACCGCCAGGAGGGCGAGGGCCAGTACCAGATTCTCGGCCGCCAGGGCGTGACCAAGACTGTCCTTGAACACGGCCTGAAGTTCGAAGTGAACCTGTCGGACTATCTGGACACCGGCCTTTTTCTGGACCACCGCCCCACCCGCCAGCGGGTGGGCACGGAAGCTACCGGCAAGGATGTCCTAAACCTGTTCGCGTACACCGGGGCGTTCACTTGCCACGCCGCCGTGGGTGGGGCGAAAAGCACCACCACCGTGGACCTCAGCAATACCTACCTGGCCTGGGCCGGGCGGAACCTGGAGCTGAATGGTTTCGCTGAGGGTCCCCGCCACCGGATCATCAAGGCCGACGTGGTCCAATGGCTGGTGGACGAACGGGGCACCTGGGACCTGATCATCTGCGATCCGCCCACATTCTCCAATTCCACGTCCATGACCCAATCCTGGTCCGTGGACCGGGACCATCCGTGGTTGCTGGATCGCCTGTTGGCCCGCCTGCGCCCAGGTGGGGTGCTCTATTTCAGCACGAATTCCCGGGGTTTCCGCCTGGAATGGCCGGTGCCACCCGGGATCACGGTGGCAGACATTAGCGCCCCGTCGATACCCGAGGATTTCCGCAATACCGCGATTCATCGCTGTTGGCGGATCGTCCGCACCCCGGGATGACAGACCCGGAATGCCCCATGGAGGCGCATGATTGGTGATGTTGACGCCGATCAGACCTACCACTCCTGCCAACACGTCATCATTGATCATCCTGATCGGTAAAAAAGCCCAAACGTCGCATGCTGGGCGAACCCGGCGTCACCTCGGTGGTGCCACGATGGTCTGTACCCAGAGCAGGAGATCCGTCGGCGATATCGGCTTGCGAAGCACGGTCAGTTGGTCGATCCGCTGCATGCGCTGGATCGTTACCCCATCCACACAGCCAGTCACCACCAACAATGGCAGGGTTGGCACCAGTTCGCGCAACTGGCCAGCGGCAGAGACCCCCTCCAGGTTCGGCATGTTGACATCAAGAATGGCCAAGCCCGCCTCGTCGGGATGGGCACGGACCCAGGACACCAGATCTCCTCCATCGATGAAGGCCTCAACCTGAAATCCCGCCTGGAGCAAGGCCGCCACCACGCCATTGCGAACCTCCTGATCATCATCTGCCACCAGAACGGTGCCCCGACGCAGCACCTGCACCGGTGAGGTCGGCACCACTCCATCCGCGAGGGGAATGACCAACGTAAAGCAGGTGCCGGATCCAGGGGCGCTTTCAATGCGCATCGCCCCACGATGGTCCACCAGGGCGGATACCACCGATGGCAGGCCAAGTCCCGTTCCCATATCCCCCTTGGTGGTGAAAAAGGGCTCCAGGCAGCGGGCGAGCACCTCCGGAGTCATGCCAGGACCTTCATCCGCGATCTCGATACGGAGAACCTGGCCAGGCAAGGCAGTCCCAAGGGTGAATTGGCGACAATCCTCCAGTGTCAGGAGGCACAATCTGGTGCTGACCCGGAGCCGTCCCCCGGAGGGCAAAAGGGCATCCCGGGCATTGACACACAAGTTGAGCAATGCGTTCTGGAGCATCGCGGGCCGGCCCAGGATCCGGCACTCGCCAGCTCGGTGGGACTCCTCCAGGATCACCGATTTCGGGGCGGTAACCCGGAAGACCTGGATGGCTTCCTGGATGATCGGCTGGGCCTCATAGGTGCTTGCCTCGCCGGTTCCCTGACGGGCAAAACGCACCAATGCGGCCGTCACCTCCCGACCGGTCTCGGCCGCTGAAAGAATCCGGTCAAGGTTTCGCTTCAGACGATCATCGGTCAGCTTGCCCCTGGTCAGATTTGTGAATCCGATGATGGCGGCCAGAATGTTGTTGAAGTCGTGGGCGACACTGCCGGCCAACTGACCCAGTGAGGAAAGGCGCTCGTTGTGCAGCCGTTCTTCCTCCTGTCGCTTACGCTCGGTGATGTCCAGATTGAACCCTGCTGCGGCTACGATCTGGCCATCTTCAACAACCGGGGCGAGGCGGTTTTCCACCCACCGGGTCCGACCATCCCGATCGATCCACGATCTCTCGGCGGCACCCAGCTCCCGTCCATCCAGGATCGTGGTGATGTCTTTCCGCCACAAGGCGCTGATGTCCGGATCCGTATCGACCTCCTCAACGAATTTGCCCCGACAATCGCCCCTCTGTTCGGTCATCAGGCGGTTTTGGAGAATCAGCCGACCTTCACGATCAGTCGCCCAAATACTGATGGGCAGGGCGTCGATCACGACCTGAAAGAGGTTTTGAGACCGGCGGAGATCCTGCCGGAGGGCTTCCGTCTCGGTGATCTCAAGTCCCATGCGCAGCCGACCCAATGGCGAACCATCGGGATTCCGGAGAGGCACGTCATACCATCGCATTTTGCGCAGACGGCCATCCTTCCCAGAGACTTCAGCCTCATCCTGTTCCATGTTTTCCGACCTGGCCTGGGCCGGCCAGCGCATGGCAACATGGGCCCGGCGAGCCGCCGGTACCAGCAGGTCCCAATAGGCCTTGCCGACCGTTTCCGTCGCAGGCCAGCCAAGAACTCGCTCGGCGGCGGCATTCCAATCGAGTACCTTGCCATTCAAACCGATCGTAATGCATACTGCCGGCATCTGTCCGAGAATCCCAGAAAGAAGGGCCTCGCGCTGACGCAAGGCCGCGTCAAGCCGTTCCCGTTCGCTGAGGTCGATGATGCAAACGCGCAACCCCGACTGAAGGCCCGAAAGTCGGGCCAGGCTGATCTCGCAGGGAAACTCGATCCCTTCGGGATCCAGATGGACCCAGCGAAACCGCGGGATCTCACCGGCCATGGCCCTGGCCATGAAATCCAGTCCAGCCACCCGTGAGCTCCGCCCATCGGGCTGGCATGGCGGACTCAGATCCCAGGGCTGGGCTCCGAGGATTCGCCCCCGTGATCGCCTATACACGCGTTCGGCTGCAGGATTGGCATCGACAAAACGACCTGATTCGGGATCGAGCCGCAATACACCCTCTGGCGCCTGGTCGAACAGCTGTCGGAATCGTTCTTCGCTCTGGCGCAGGTCATGGGTGATGGCCGCAACCCGTCTCCGGAGGACGGTGTTCCAGGCGAATGTCCCGATAACCAGGATCACGATTCCACCACCCACCACGATGATCCATTGCCAGGGAATGCGGGATTCAGCCCCACGACCCGTCCACCCGGTGACGATCTGGGCCACCTCATCACGGGATATCGTATCGAATCCGGCCTGAAGGCGGGCGCGCAATTCCTGGTTTCCAGCCCGGACGGCCGGGCATTCCAGATTCACAGCCACCTCCTTGAGGGCTTGGCGAAAGTCCTCGCCTCCGGGGGTGCTTAAAAGGTAGTACCAGGCCGTTGGACAGTCTGCGATGAAAACATTGATCTGACCACTGACTGCTGCCGCCACCATTTCATCCACTCCACTGAAGGAGACATAGGACTCGGAATTGCTTCGCGCCAGTTCCTCGCCCAGGTCTCCTGTCACCACTCCGATCCGGAATTTCTTGATGTCCTCCAGGCCACGAATGGCCGTGATTCGCTTATGGAAGAAAATCCCCGTGGGAATGTCCACGCCAAATTGGACAAAAGCAAAATCTGTTTCCCGGGCCGGTGTGCGGAAACACCCGCCCAGGGCATCCGCCTGCCCCGACTTCACGGCGTTTAGGGCATCATCCCAGGGCAACAGTCGGAATTCGACCGGATGACCGGTTTTGCGGCTCCAGAGCGTCCACAAATCAATGGTGATACCCTTCGCCTGCCCCTGGGCATCAAGAAACGCGAATGGTGGGTAGGCCCGGTCATCAACGACCAGCAATGGTTTCGGCGCGACGGCTTCAGCACCATCCAACGCCAAGCTGACCATCGCCATCCACATGAAAAACATGATCACCTGAACCGGACGGCGATGGTGCATGAACCTGGAAAACGCAATTGGAGCGCACCACTTGCGTTTCCAGACGCACCATTTGGGTGAAACAACCGTCGAGGCAAAGACTTGAAAAATACAGCGGGGATTCTGCAAAT
>CANIXE010000171.1 GCA_947470885.1 Planctomycetota bacterium | reverse complement strand
GCAAGGACAACCCGGGCCGCGTGCCCGGTCTGGAGATCATGGTCGCCACCCCGACCATGAAGCAGATGATCGAGGAAGGTCGCACCCCTGAGCTGTACCAGGCCATCCGGGACAGCGAGCACTTTGGCTGCATGACCTTCAACCAGAGTCTCTACCACCTGTTCGAGAAGGGCATCATTGCCCGGGAGGATGCCCTGGTGAATTCGGACAACCCGGACGAAATGGAAATGCTGTTCCGAGGCATCCAACGCGGTTCCTCTTCACAGTTGCTGCCCGCCAAGAAGTAAATCCATGGTAACTCGAATGATCGACGGCAAGGCGGTTTCCGACCGCCGGCGCACCCTCCTTCGCACCCGGGTCCAGGCCCTCGCCGCCCAGGGGGTCACGCCCTGCCTGGCGGCGATCACCGTCCGGGCCGACCATGGTTGGTCGGTGTACCTCAAGGGTCAGGCTTCAGCCTCGGCCACGGTGGGCGTGGCCCACCGGATCGTCGAACTCCCCGCCGGCGCCCAGACCGATGATCTGCTGGAAGCCGTCGAGGCGTTAAACCTGGATGCCGGCGTCCACGGAATCATCGTCCAAAGCCCACTGCCCCCGGGCTTCGACGCCTTCGCCGTCCAGGCCCGGATCAGCCCGGACAAGGATATCGAAGGGGTCGGTCCGTCCAACCTGGGCCTGGTTTTGGCCGGTCGACCGGCCCTGGCCCCGTGCACCGCGTTGTCCGCTGTCGCCCTGGCCCAGGAGGCCCTGCCGGATCTCAAGGGCGTCGAAGCCGTGGTGGTGGGCGCCAGTACCATCGTGGGCCGCCCGGTGGCCGCTCTGCTCACCGCCGCCGGGGCCACCGCCACGGTCTGCCAGATCACCACGAAAGACGTTGCCGCCCACTGCCGGCGGGCCGAACTGGTGATCGTCGCCGTGGGCAAGGCCGGCCTGGTGAAAGCCGACTGGATCAAGCCCGGGGCGGTGGTGGTGGATGTGGGGATCAACCGGATCACCGGCCCCGATGGCAAGGGCATGACCGTGGGGGATGTGCATCCCGACGTGGCCCAGGTCGCGGGCTGGTTGACCCCGGTGCCCGGGGGCGTGGGCAGCCTGACCACGACGATTCTGCTGGAATCCACGGTGTTGGCCGCCGAGAACCTGGGCCGGGGCGCGGCCACCATCGACCCCGCCAGCGTCCAGCGACTGCTGGGTGGCCTGGATCTGCCCGCCGCCACCTCGGAACGCATCGCCCTTCTGTTGTCTCGTCACTTGGTTGGAGCTACCGCGGTCCGGGGCACGCCCCTGGAACGCCGGCTGGCCCAGGTCTCCGCCGGGGCTGGGGCGCTCTTGTTGGATGGCGACCAGCCCGCCGGTGCGGATCCCCTGGGCCATCCGGACCTGGTCCTGGAGCGCCACCGGGCCAGCCGGGCCGCCGGGGCGGACGTGCTGACCACCGCCACCGCCGGAATGTGCCGTTTTCGGGAAACCGACCGGGAACGTCTGGTGCGCCGGTTGCAGGCCGGGGCACGTTTGGCCCGCCAGGCGGCCGGCGGTGCGTTTGTTCTCGGGGCTGCGGGGCCGCTCCACGTGGTTGTCGGCGCGGACATCGACGCCGCAGGAGCTGCCGATGCCTATGCTGAGATCGCCCTGGCGATGCAGGATGCGGGTGTGGACGGTTTCATCGTCGATGGCTTGCCCTCCGCCGTGGAGGCCGCTGCCGCGTTGGAAGGCATCCACCGGGTCAGTCGCCTGCCGATCCTGGTGAGCCGCCTGCTGACCCGGGCGGATCCCGGGGAAATTGAGGAATTCGTCGCCGCCACCGGGGCGGCGGCGGTTATCGGGGTCACTGGCGCCGGACCCCGCACGTTGTTGCCGGTGGCTGCGGCCCTGGCTGCCACTGGTCGGCCGGTCTACGCTCGGCCGGATGCCGGCGTGCCCACCTTGGAGGCCGGCCAGCCCCACTACCACCTGCGCCCGGCGTACCTGGCCCAGCAGGCCAAGGCCTTCCTCGCCGCCGGCGTGGGCATCCTTGGCGGCGGTCGGGGCATCGGTCCCGAACACCTGGCGGCGTTGGCGCCCCTGCGGGGGGCTCCGGTGGCTGCTCCGGTGGTGGCTGCCGGGGGCGATGGCTCGTTCCGTTGGGCCCTGCCGCCGCCCCATCCCCTACTCACGAGTCTGCGGGAGGGGAAATTCGCGGCCCTGGCCTTCTTGCCCGGTCGTCTGACCCCCGGCGAAGCCGTGCCCGCGGCAATGCGCCTGGCCTCGGCGGGGGCTGACGCCGTGGGCTTGTTGGCGGGCTGGCCCGGCTCGGCCTCGGCCCAACACCGCCTGGCCACCTTGAAGCACTTGGAAGGCGCCACCGGCATCCCCGGGGTCCTGGATCTGGTGCCGGCGGCCTGGTCCCTGGCCGCGGCGGAGGAACACCTGCTGGCGGCTCATCTATTGGGTCTGCGCCTGGTGGTGGTGGATGCCGGGGTGTTCGCTCCGGGGGGCGAGGCCACCGCGACCTTGCGGATGCTGTGGCTCCTCCGCCGGCTGAACCAGGGCCGCAGTCTCACCGGCGGCCGCCTGGAGCAGGCGACTGCATTCGTGGTTGCCGTCCGCGTTCGCCTGGGGGACACCCACTTGGCGGAATACGTCGCCGCCGGGGCGGATGCCCTGTTCCTGCAACCGGTTTACGCCCCCAAACGTTTCCGCGCTTGGCTGACCGAGGCCACCGCCCTGGGCATCCCCCTGCTGGCGGAAGTGCTGCTGCTGCCGGATGCCGCCACCGCCGACGAACTGGACAACGAGATCCCGGCCCTGGCCGTCCCCGAGACGCTGAAACAGCGCCTGGAGGAGGATCCCGAAGAAGACGTCCGGGGCGTGCTGCGGTTCCTCGCGGCGTGGCGCCAGCGCCCGGGGGCCTTGAGCGGTGTCTGCGTGCTGGCCGCCAGTGCCCAAGTGGAGGCTGCCGAACGGGTGCTGCGCGCCTGCCGTGGGTGACGTTGTCCCAGCTTCCACGGTGCCGGCTTGGTGGCCGCGCTTCAGTCGGGTCGCCGGACCATTGCTGGGCCTGGTCCTGGCGGGCATCGCCGGCTTCGCCCTGTGGCGGATTTCCCAGACCACCGACTGGCCGACGGTGGCCCAGGCCATCGCCGCCCGGATGGACGCCCGGCTGATCCTGGGCGCTGGCTTGCTGTTGGTCAGCACCGCTTGCTTCACCAGTTATGACTGGATCGCCAGCCGGGTCGTCGGTCGGCCCTTGGGCCTGTGGTCCGCCGCCCAGGTCGCCCTGGTGGCCCAGGGCATCGCCCTGAATATCGGCAACAGCTTCCTCATGGGCGGCCTGGTTCGCCTGCGCCTGCTGGTGGCCCGGGACTGGCCACCATTGGACATCGCCGGGCAGACGATGTTGTGCGTGCTTGCGGCGAATTTAGGGGCGGCCACCCTGGGTGGCTGGGCGTGGCTCTTGGCGGGTCCGCCCGCACCGATGTTCACCCTGCTGCTGGCGGTGGGAGGCGTGCTCCTGGCGCCCGTGCTGGTGGGTTCCTGCGCCAATCCCGCGGTGCGGGTCGATCCCCGGATTCCGGTGCCACCGGTGCGTACGGCCGCCCTCCTGGTGGGCCTGGGCGTCGTGGAAAAAATCGCCTCCGCCGGCTTGCTGGCCTTGCTCCTGCCCGCCCTGGGCACGCCCTTGCCCACGGTGCTGGCGTGTTTCCTCGCGGCGGTGGTGGTGGGCAAGGCCAGCCAAGTCCCCGGGGGTCTGGGCGTGATCGAGGTGGCATTTCTGCACTTGCTGCCTGTCCAGCCCACTGGCCTACTCTTGGCCGAAACCCTCGCTGCCCTGCTCCTGTGGCGGGTGGGCTACTACCTGACCCCAGCGTTGTTCGGCGCGGTGTTGTACGTCGCCGTGCGGGCTCGGCCGGGGACCTGAAACCGCATCAACGGACTTCGAAATGGTCGTACCACGGCAGGCCCAGGGCGCCTCGGTGCACTTGGCAGACCAACTGTCCGCCGACCCTGGCCTTGTTGTATAGCTGCTGAGAAACCGAAATCCGTTCCGGTAGCTGAACCCCGGAAACCTCCCCGGGGCCATTGCAGATGAGGTGGAATTTCGTGGATCGGGAACTGCCTCGCCGGGTGCTGCGTTGGCTGGTATGGACTTCCATGTTGAGGATTTCCCGGCTAACCGTGGTGACGGTTCCAAAATCCATGTGTCGATTCACATCGGAGAGCAGGAGGGGGCCGGCAAAGGGCAGGCTTAGACCCAGGACCAGGGCCGATTCCAGGATCACGCGGTGGCCTTGGGAGGATCCGCGCAGGAGGAAAAAGGAGGCCGTGACCAATCCCAGGAACAGAACTCCCGCCGTGAACGTTCCCAGGACTCCCAAATGTACCGGATCAACGTGGTGAAAATCAAACACGAGGGGATCCACCAGCGCTCCCAGGGCGTAGCCGGCACAGGTCCAGATCAGGGTCTCCATCAACAACACCCGATGGACAAACGGATCCACGGAATACCAAGCCTCTTTGCGCATCGTTAGAAGCACCCCACGTAGATCCGCCAACAGACGAAGATCATCGTGGGTCGGTTCCCCATTGGCGGGGCGTTCGATCCAGAGCATCGTCCCATCGCCGGAAATCCGGTCATAGCCGCTGGTCATGGCCTGCTGCACCAGACGGCGAAATCCCACATCCCGTTGGAGGTGATGAAGCAGGGCTGGATGGTCGCAGGCGATGTAGACTTGGTGGTCGAACGAGGCATCTCCAGTCTGGAACTCTTCGGACAGACCAAGTCGGGTGAACAGTCGGTCGAGAGCGTTTTCCCTGGAGAAACGGAAGCGTACCGGCAGGGGCAAACCCAGGCTCAGTTTGAAGCGCCGGATGGGGCGTTCTCTAACCCATTTGCTCTGGCCACTGCGCTGGAGGCGAAGGAGGTACGGCAGGCCATCAATGGTCCCGGCGGGGGTCTGGGGGAACCAGGCGTGGATCCGGCGTCGGAACAGTACGGCGCAGAAAATGACCAAGCGGAGGAGGAGCCACATGGGGGACGTCTTTCCAAGAGCGAAGTGGAGCAGGAAGGCGGGGCACTCCCCGGGCATTGGCGGGATGATGGGTGATCAAGGGGCCACTGCTGGCGCAAATGGAATTGGAATCGTGCCGCAATTGCCGGGATGATGTGATCACATCTGGCCCGCGTAGCCGAACCCCCCAGGGCCATTACGGAGAGTACTATGTCCTATCCCAACATCCCGCCAGCCTCGACGCTTCCAGAAAAAGCCACGGCAACGGTGGAATTCGGTATTGTCGCCTGTGCCCTCCGTTATTGGACCCAGGCCCTGGATTTCCAGGGTCGGGCAACCCGCCGGGATATTCTCGTGGCGATGGTGATGAACCTGTCGGCGTTCACCATCCTGAGCGCGGTGAGTTTATCCTGGAAAACGCAATTGGAGCGCACCTGCTGCGTTGCTTCAAACCTCGCATGGCGCTGCCATGCCGCGGCTTGAAGCGCCTTGCATCTGCGCACCACTTGCGTTTCCAG
>CANIXE010000170.1 GCA_947470885.1 Planctomycetota bacterium | reverse complement strand
GAGCTGGGTGCTGGCGAAGTCGCCTTCACCATCAGCGCCGAGAAGAAGGATTGGAAGGCCATCGGCCTACGGGCCGTGACTTTGCATCCGGCGCCCTGAATGCGATCGCCTGATGCTCCCCACGAGGACTTCCCGGTGTTCCGGAAAGTCCTCGTGTTTCCGGATCACCCCGGGGCAAGCCTCGGTGAAAACGAAAATCCCCCGGCGGAACCGGGGGATTTTCGTTCAGTCATCTGAGTGGTCGGGGCGACAGGATTTGAACCTGCGACCTCATGGACCCGAACCAAGCGCTCTAGCCAAGCTGAGCTACGCCCCGGTCTTTCCCTGGCATGCGACCATTCGCCGTGCGTTGGGAGGAAGCAATGTGGTTATAGTTCTGCGTCTGTCAACGACGGTTCGTCGGCAGAGAAGGCGGGGTCAATTCCCCGGGACGCGAGAACGAAAGGCGATCCCGGGCCAGCAGTTCCACCACATACGGATCTCGGTTGCGCAGCCCGGCCAGCAGTTGCTGATGGCGCTGGGTTTCAGCCTGGATGCGTGCCGTCTGCACGTGCTCGGTCTCGGCCAGTTGGCGCACCCCGGCGACATCCTGGGTCCGGGCACCCAGGCTGCGGAAGGTGAACGACAGGACCGCAAGGGCCACCAGGACATGGACGATGACGAGGGCGAGCTGCATGGGGTCTTCCAGGCTCTCAGGTCTCTGGGACGGGAGGGTTGAACAGGGCCATCGCGGCATCCGCCTTGGGGGCGAGGAGCTGGTAGCTGTCGGCGGCGGACTTCCGGGGATGCAGGGAAACGTGGTGCTTGCTGATCCGGGAGCAGGAATCCGCCAGGCCCTTATGGACGCCCACGGCGGATGCGGCAAGGAGGGCCGAACCGATGGCCGCGGGTTCCGCCCAGGGAATCACGTGGACCGGAACGTTGAGGACGTCGCAGAAAATCTGGCTCCACAGGGTGCTGCTGGCACCTGGGCCGGTGAGGACGACCTTGACCCCAGGATGATGGGCGAGGATCCGCCGGCAGGCCAAGGCGCCGCCTTCAAGCGCGGCCCGGGCAACATGGCCCCGGTGGTGATGTCGATCCATGCCCACCAGGGCTGCACGACCTTCCCGGTTGGAAATGCACAGCAGGCCGTCGGCACAGGGATGAATCTCGGCGGCAAGTTCGGCGAATAGATCCAGGGGATCCCGGCCAGCCCGGCGGGCCTGGGCCGTCTCGCTGGTGAGCATGGTATCCAGGAGCCAGTCCACCGCCTGGGCCCCGGCCACATCGCCGGTAAGTCCGCCGATTCCGGGAATGGTATGACAGGTCGACGTCAGGCTTCCCGAAGGATCCTTGAGCGTCTCGGTGGTGGTGATGAAAAGGCTGCCTCGACCACCCAGTTCGATGATTGCAGTGCCAGAGGCGCAACTACCTGCGGCGATGGCAATCGCTGCCCCATGACTGGCTCCCACAACCACTGGGGTGCCGGCGGCAAGTCCGCTTTCCCGGGCCGCGGTATCTGTGACCCGGCCGGCGATCGCGTTTCCTGGGGCGATGGGGGGAAGGAATTCCCCCGGTAGTTCCAGGGTTGTCAGCAATTGCTTTGACCAGGAACGGGTCCGTGGATTGAACAACTGGGTGGTCACCGCATCCGAGGCATCCGTGCCGATGGTGCCGGTCATCCGGAAGCGAAGCCAATCCTTTGCCGGAAGCACCTGGTGGAGGTCGTGCCAGCCGCGTTTTTCCCGCTGGCGTAGGGTCAGCAGCTTAACCACGCCGGAGGCGGTGGTGGCTGGAGCTCCGGTGAGATTCGTGAGTGTCCGGCTGCCCACCTTGGCGGCCAGTTCAGTCAGGGCTTCAGCGGTGGACGGGTCAGCTCCGAGCACGCAATCGCCCAGGGCATTGCCATTGCGATCAATAGGGACGAATCCTTCATCGCCGGAAATACCAACGGCGCGGATCTGGCTCGCTGGGATACTGGCCTTGCGCAGGAC
This sequence comes from Planctomycetota bacterium, assembly GCA_947470885.1. Lineage (GTDB taxonomy): Bacteria > Planctomycetota > UBA11346 > UBA11346 > UBA11346 > CAIUVD01. Next base: position 3,532 of record CANIXE010000170.1, on the reverse strand, counting down.
ATCCTTGGTGGCGGCCCGGGCGGCACGCCACCAATCTTGGGGATCGGTGGGAACATCCGGGTCGGCGTCGGCGCCATATCCCCGACGGAGGGAGACGAGGCATTTGCCATCTCCGCCAAGTAGGACGGCTCCGAGACCGTGGCGCGAGACGTCGAGACCGAGGAAGATGGCGGTTGTGGGCATGCTTATCGTATCAGTGTCATCCTTGGCTGGGATCGGTCAAGGTTGGTCGGTCAGTTGTCCTAGAATTGGAACCTGTTCGTCCGCACATCATTCTGGTGGAGGTTCATACCGGCTCCACAGGGTAGCTCTTGACCAAGGGGGGTTGCCTCATATCTTGCTCACCCTCATACTGCGGAGCATCCCGCACATACATTTTCGGAGCAAGCATGGCTGGCAAGGATTACATCTGGGGTCTCGGTCGTCGTAAGACCAGCGTCGCCCGCGTCCGGCTTGCGCCGGGCAATGGCGCCATCGTCGTGAATGACCGTCCTTTGGACGCCTATCTGCCGGTCGAACGGCTGCGCGGTTTGGTCAATAAGCCCTTCGAGGTCTCCGAGACCAAGGGCCGGTTTGATGTGTTCGTCAATGCCACCGGAGGTGGTATTTCCGGGCAGGTTGGAGCCATCATCCTGGGTGTTTCCCGGGCCCTGATCAAAGCCGAACCCGCTTCGGAAGCCAACCTGCGTCGGCATGGCCTGCTGACCCGGGACAGCCGCATGGTGGAACGTAAGAAGTACGGCCGTCGGAAGGCTCGTCGCGGTTGCCAGTTCAGCAAGCGCTGAACTCGAAACCCGGGCTCGACCTGGAAACCGGTGGCCAAGCCTGGCCGCCGGTTTTTTTGTCCCTGGTGGCACCGGCGGTGTTTGTCCACAAGATACCTGGCCCATCCATCGGCGGTTGACGGTGTTCAAGACGTGGTGTTGCCCTTTCGCGGATTGTCATGTATCCTCATTCATATCGAGCAAGGAACCATGCCTGACATCCTCATCGTCGAAGACAACCCGGTTAATCAGAAGCTCATCGCCTTCCTGCTGGCCAGGTCCCACTACACCTACGAGATCGCCGAAAACGGCGCCGTGGCCCTCGAGAAGCTCGAGAAGGGGACCTACCGTCTGGTGCTGATGGACATGATGATGCCGGTCATGAACGGTTACGACGCAACCCGCGCCATCCGCGCCAATCCACGTTATAAGCAATTGCCTGTCATAGCGTTGACTGCCAACGCCATGAAGGGTGAAGACGAGAAATGCATCCAGGTCGGGTGCGATGCCTATATCGCCAAGCCCTATTCGAAGGATCAGATCCTGGCCGCCGTGGCCCGTCTGATCGACCGGGTGGTGGAGCCGATCACCGCCTGACCGGAGTTTGAACGGACCCCAACAAGAACCCCCGGCGGTGTACCGTCGGGGGTTCTTGTTGGGAGAAACCGCAGGACCGTCGCCCGGGAATCCCGGGCGACGGAGGACGGCTTAGCCAGTGATGATGTTCTTTACCTCAGCCAGCTTGGCATCCCGGAGAGCGGCGGTGTCGGCTTCCAGGTTCAAACGGACTACGGGTTCGGTGTTGCTGCTGCGGAGGTTGAACCACCAGTCTGTGAAGCGGATGGTAACCCCATCCAGTTCGCTGATCTGGGCCCCGGGGAGGGCCTTCAGCTTGGCGATCACCGCGGCGCTATCGGCAACCTTGAAATTGATCTCGCCGGTGTGGAAGTACTTCTGCAGGGGCTTCAGCAGGCCGGACAGGTTGGGGGACTGGCTGATGATGTTCCCCAGGAGCAGGAAGGCGTAGAGGCCGGAGTCGGCGTTCCAGAAGTCCCGGAAATAGTAGTGGCCGGACAGTTCCCCGGCGAACACCGCATGGGTCTCCTTCAGGGTCTTCTTGATGTAGCTGTGGCCCACCCGGGTCTCCACCGCGGTGCCCCCCAGGCCTTCGACGAACTCCTTCACCACTTTGGACGAGCGTAGGTCATAGGCCACGGTGGCCTTGGGCTCCTTGGCCAGGAAGTACTTCGCCAGGACGGCGCTGGTCAGATCGCAGGAAATGATCTCGCCCTTTTCGTCCACCAGGGCGCAGCGGTCGCCGTCGCCATCGAAGCCGGCACCGAAGTCGGCGCCCTCGGCCTTCACCCGCTTCACCAGATCGGCCAAGTTCTCGTTCTTCAGGGGGTTCGCCTCGTGGACGGGGAACCGGCCATCCGGATCAAAATTCATCGGGATGAGGGTCAGGTTCGGCAGCTTGGGCAGGAGGTGCTGGAACAAGGTGCCGATGATGCCGTTGCCGCCATCGACCACGACCTTCAGGGGACGACTGGGGGCCCAGAGCTTGGCCAGGTAGGTGGCGTAGGCATCCAGGGTCACGGTTTCTTCCACTTTGCCGCCAGCGACCTTGACGATCTTGGCGGAGCGGGCGATGGCCTCGATCTCCTCCATGCCGGAACCCGCGCCGATGGGCTTGAATCCGGGGCCGGTGATCTTGATGCCGCCGTAGGCCGCAGGGTTATGGCTGGCGGTGACCTGGGCGCCGCCTTCGGTGTGAAGGTGGTGCATGCTGAATGTGACTGTCGGGGTCGACACCATGCCGATGTCGATGACGTGGACGCCGGCATCCACCAGGCCCTTGATGAAGGCGACCTTGAGCATCGGGCCGGACACCCGCATATCCCGACCGACGACGTAGCGCTTGCCCGCGAGGCCGAGGACCTGGGCGGTGGCATTGCCGATCTGGTAAGCCAGGGATTCGTTCAGTTCCTGGGGATAGAGACCGCGGATGTCGTAGGCTTTGAAGGGATCAGGCATGGGGATGGCTCCAAAATGGTGGGGGCATGATTGACGACCTGGGCCGCTGCCAAGGTGAAATCCGGGCGCTCGATGGATTCCAGAAACAAAAGCCCCCGCCGGTAACCGGCGGGGGGAATGAACGCATCTCATTTGCCACAGGTTTGATGTCACCTGCATGATGATCCTGGAAACGCGAGTGATGCGCAGATGCAAGGCACTTCAAGCCGTGGCATGGCAGCGCCATGTGAGGCTTGGAGCAACGCCGCAGGTGCGCTCCAATCGCGTTTTCAGATCAGACGCCCTTCAGGGACAGGCCAATCTTCCGGGTGTCGATCTCGACATTCAGGACCTTGACCTTGATGTCCTGGCCGGGGACCAGGGCGGCGGCTTCCGCCGTGCCCATCTCGCTGACGTGGAGCAGGCCTTCGAGGCCGTCGAGGATCTCGACGAACACGCCGAAGTTGGTGACCTTGGTCACCTTGCCGTCGAGGACGGTGCCCTTCTTCAGCTTTTCGGGGATCTCCTTGATCCAGGGATCTTCGCTGAGCTGCTTCATGCCCAGGCTGATCCGCTGACGCTCGCGATCGATCTCCAGGATGACGCACTCGACTTCCTGGTCCTTGTTCAGCTCGGGGCTGGGGTGGGCCAGCTTCTTGGTCCAGCTGATGTCGTTGACATGCAGCAGGCCTTCGATGCCCGGGGCGATCTCGATGAACGCGCCGTAGTTGGTCATGTTCTTGACCTTGCCCGAG
>CANIXE010000169.1 GCA_947470885.1 Planctomycetota bacterium | reverse complement strand
GGGAGTGGGGGCAACTCCGTTTCCACCAAGACACGAGTCGGCCCTACCGAGGGGAACACCTGAGGAGACGATTTTGCCATGCGGGGAGGCGGATCGCTCATTCGCAACACATCTTCCCAGGCCGCCATGCATGCGGTGTGGTCGGGGAAGCGGTCGGCTGGATCAGGCCGGAGCATCCGCATCACCGCCTGGGAGGCCGCAGGGGAGATCCGGGGATCCAGATCGATGGGGGCCCGGGGTTTGGTCTCCCGGGTTGCTTGGTAGATCTCGATCATCGATTCGCCCTGGTAGGGCATGGTACCGGTGAGCATCCGGTAGGCGGCCACGCCTAAACAGTATTGATCAGTGCGATGATCGAGGGGGCGATTCGCCCACTGCTCGGCGGCCATGTACAACGGGGTGCCTAAAAATTCGCCATGTACTGTTAACTCCATCGATTGGACATCTTTGGCCAAACCGAAATCGGTGATCTTGACCTGCTGCTGGGCGGTGATCAGCAGATTTTCAGGCTTGATGTCCCGATGGATCATACCACAGGCGGCAATGGCCCGTAAGCCGTCCAGGGTCTGGATGATGTACGAACCGGCATCTGCCAGGGACAAGGTGCCTTGGCGATCCAGGATCCGCTGGAGGTTTTCACCGGCGACGAATTCCGAAATCAGGTAGGAGCGTCCGTCCAGTTCACCGAAGTCATAGACCCTCACCACATTCGAATGGCTGACCGCCGAGGCGGTCCGGGCCTCCCGGGCAAAACGGGCGGCTTGGCCGTCTGCCAACCGATCGGGATGGATGAGTTTGATCGCCACGGGCCGTTCCAGGTCCACATGGATTCCCCGATAGACCAGGCCCATGCCACCGTAGCCGATCAGTTCGGCAATCCGATAATTCCCAATCGTAGTCCCGATCAGGGGATCCTGGGCGGTGCCGGCGGCAGACCATTCCGCGCTGGAAGTTGTCCTCCGGGTTCCTGGAGGCGAAACCGCGACGTTGGTTCTACTGATGGATTTTGACATGGGACCGCGGACGAGGGAGGAAACCTCTTATGAGTTTGCCGCGATAAACCAGTGAAATTACGCTCTTTTAAAAAGGGATGAATGAGATGTCGGGGCGTGTCTCAAGAATTCAGCAATCTCGCCATTGAAAGGTAATGATTTGTTCGACTTCGGGGTGCAGGCTCAAGGCCACCGGACAGGTATGTGCAGCCCGTTCGAGGATTTTTTGCCGCTCTAGCGGGATGCCCGGGGGCAAGGCCAGGCGGACAACGATTTTGGCGATTTTCCTGGGCGGTTGGCTGGACATATGCTTTTCCACGGCGGCGGTGGCCCCATCCAGGCGCAGACCATCCCGCTGGGCGACGATCGCCATGGTGGTGAGGATGCACGAGGCCAACGAGGTCGCGACCAGGTCGGTGGGCGAGAAGGACTCTCCCTTGCCATGATTATCCACCGGGGCATCGGTGATCAGGCCGGTTCGGGACGGGCCATGGAGGGCGATGCCCCGGAGATCGCCGAGATAACTGATGGAAATGGGGACCATGGTCAGGGTTTCTTCACTGGCTTGTCAGCTTTTTCAGTTGTCTTGTCAGTTTTTTCAGTCGCCTTGTCGGCCAGCTTGGCGGTCCGGGCGGCCTCGGCCAACAGGGGGAAGCCGCACAGGGGGCGGTTTTCGCCGGTCTGGCTCAGCAATTGCTGGATCGTGGTCCGGCGGAAGGTCATTTCCACACCGCCCATGGCATTGTCCAGGCCCCGGTGGAGGGGGCACAGATCATTGCCGTGGTTTTCGATCCCTAGAGGACATGAAGTGATCCGATTGATCGGATCCACCGCCTGGACGACTTCATAAATCGTCAGATCGGCGGCGGCCTTCACCAGGGTGAAGCCGCCGTACAGGCCACGTTGGCTGGTGACCAGCTTGGACTTGGAGAGTCCTTGCATGATTTTGGCGAGGTAGCCGACGGGAACCTTGGTGCCGGCAGCGATGCGCTCGGCAGTATGGGCTTCACCGGGGTGGTCCGCCAGGTAGACGATCGCCCGCAGGGCGTATTCAGCAGTCTGGGAAATCATAAAGGGGGTTACCGGGATAGAGAGTTTCAGACGAGAAGATGCGAATGCCGTGCTTTGTAATAATGTCTAGCCGATGGGCTAGCGAGCACAATGCTAGGGATTCTCATGAGCACTAACGCAACTATAGCCCCTCCAGATACCACCCGGGTCTGGATTTCAGCCGGCTGCATTTGCTGTCATTGGTGTCAGCACCTGATTCCCGAGGTGTTCCAGGATGGTGCAGGCGGATGCCAGATACGCGGCTCAGCCCGGGAGGACGGCGTCACTGACGACAATCTGACCGAGCGCAGCCGCCTGCGCTCCGGGGCGATTGACGCCAAGACTGAGGAATTCCTGTCATTTGTCGCCGGTGGCTGTCCGTCCCAGGTCATCCATGTCGAGCGGGATTCGGCTTCAGGTCCGTGAAGCAGAGTTGAACGGATCACCCCGCCTGGCCCACCAGACGGCCAGCAGGGAACTGAGAGGCATCGCCACCGCGCAGCCCAGAGGGCCCCACCAACCCGCCAGTGCACCCACCACGGCGACCAAGTTGTAGATCCAGCTCCAGGCGATCAGCACGTGTTCCCGGCGACGAACCTGGGCGGCGCCTTGGATCAAATCCCGGACCCGGGCCAAGGCCTCCCCGGCATCGGTGATGAACACGTGGCTGCCTTCCAGCGCCGCGGCCAGGCCGCCCCGCACTGCCACTCCGGCGGCGGCGGCGGCCAAGGCCCCTGCATCGTTGACTCCATCTCCCACCATCAGCACCGGGCCATCCAGGCGGCGCACCAGGGTTTCTTTCGCTTCGGGGGTGCAGTCCCCGTGGATGCGGTCCTCCCCCAGGCCCAGGATTTGGCCGGCATGGCGGGCGGCGGCCTCCCGGTCGCCGCTGGCGAGATGGACCGACAGTTCCCGTTGTTCCAGCCAGGAGACAAAGCTCTGGGCGTCTTCCCGTAGGGGATCGCTGGCGGTGATCCGGGCCAGGGGGTGGCCGGCCCACGACACACCCAGGACCAGGGTCGGGTCCGTCCCCAGGTCGACCCCGGTGAATTGCGTGGTGCCCAGGCGCAATTCACCGGATTCGGTACGGATCCGCAGGCCGGCACCGGGGATTTCCTCCCAGGATGCGATGGCCAGATCCGGGACTTCTCCCGCCCAGGCCACCAGGGCGGCAGCCAGGGGATGCCGGGCCTGGCGTTCGCCGGCCACCGCCAGGGCGATCACCGTGGCCCGGTCCGTCCCAACGGGCTCCGCCAACCATCCCCAGGCCGTGATCACCACCTGGCCCCGGGTCAGGGTTCCGGTTTTGTCGAGGACGGCGTGGCGAAGCAGGGTCAGGCGATCGATCAGCCCCGGATCCCGAATCAGAATTCCCCGGGCGGCGGCGCAGCCCAGGGCATGGGCCCGCAGGAGGGGCAACCCCAGGCCAACGGCGCAGGGGCAGGCGGCCATGAGCACGCCCATGGCCCGGGCGGTGGCGGTCGCGCCATCAGTGCCGGTCAGCCACAGGGCCAGGCCACCGAGGATTGCGGCGGCGCCGACCCAGCGGCTCCAGGCCGCCAGGGCTGGGTCGCCGGTGGGGGCGGTGCCCAGGATGCCCGCCCGCTCCACCAGGCCGGCGACCCGGGTGGCCCGGCCCGCGGCTTCGACCCGCAGGCGGATCCGGCCGCCAACGCAGACCGTGCCGGCGAACAGGGGCTCGCCTGGGACGACCCGCTGGGCCTTGGCCTCGCCGGTGAGGACCATGGTGTCGATCCAGGCGTCACCATCCGGCAGGTCCGAGGCCCGGCCGTCTGCGGGCAGTCGTTCGCCGGGATGCACCAGGATCTCGGCTCCCTGGACCAGTTCGGCGGCGGCCCGCCAGGTGCCATCCGGGCTGCGGGCGAGGTCTGGCAGTAGGCCTCCCAGACGTCCGGCGGCGGTTCGGACTTTTTCCTGGGCAGTGGCAAGCAGCAGCCGGCCGAGCAGCAACAGAGCGACGAACATCGCCACGGCATCGGCGTAAACCGGCCCGTTGCCCAGGACTCCCGCCACGGATGCGGCCAGGCCGGCGGCCACCACCAGGGCTCCGGTGGCGTCCGCCGACCAACCCCGGCCGGTCACGGCCCGGCCCAGGGCAGGCCACCAGGGGGCGGCGCCATAAAACGCTGCGGGCAGGGCCGCCGCCACCGAGCCCCAGCCAAACAGATGACGCCAGTGGGTTTCCAGGTCCTGGACCATGTCCCCGGCGTACAGGTTCATCGCCAGGTGCATCGAGCCCACTGCGCTGGCGGTGCTCACCGCCACCCCTAGCAACAGGCGCCGGCGCTCCCGGGTGCGGGCGGCGATTTCCGCCGATGAACGGTAAGGCAGCAACCGGTAACCCAGGCGAGCGATGGTCGCGGCTTGCCGTCCGGGGTCGGTCTTGGCCGGGTCGTAGACCACCCGCAGGGTCAGGCAGGACAGGTCCAGGGTGGCCTGGAGCACCCCAGGTTCGAGGAACGACAGGCGTTCCAGGACCCAGATGCAGGCCGGGCAGTGGATGCCTTCCACCGCCCAGGTGATCACCTGATGACCCGAGCGTAGGGGTCGGGCATGGACGGTGGCGAACGCCGGATCGCTCCAAGCGGCCCAGTCTTCCTGGATGCTCTGCACCGGCGCGGCTGGGGCGTCCCCCCGGAGTTTGTGGAAATCCCCCAGGCCACAGGAGCGCAGCAAGCTGTACGCCGCGGCGCAGCCGCCGCAGCAGAAGGCCGGGTCGCCGGCGGGGGCGGGGGCTCCGCAATGGGCGCAGATGGGCATCAGCCGCAATTCAGGCAGAACGCCGGTCCGTGGGCCAGGAGCTTCTGGGCGGCCAGGGTGCCCAGCCACACGGCCGAGCCCAAGAGCAACACGGCGGGCACCCAGGCGAATCGACCCTGGCCCCAGCGGGCGAAGGGCGCGGTGGCCGAGCGGCCCGCCAGGTGGGCGACGATCAGGACCGGCGTGGTCAGAACCACCAGCAGAACCATGGTGGTCGCCCCCCACAGGGGATCGGCGGTGGCTGCGGCAAGGCCCAGGCTCCATAGCACGAGGCCACAGGGCAGGGCCGCCATCCCCAAGCCCAGCAGGTAGGAGGGACCGATGCCCCGTCCGGCGGTGGTTTTTACCACGTGTTGTAACCAGCCCGGGGTGACGCTGGGCCAACGGGGGGTTCGGCCCAGCAACTGGGCCAGGGCCACCAGGCCGAGGGCCACCGCCAGGACCAGGGTGGCCCAGGGTAGGATGCGGGCCAGTGCTGTGGCCAGGGCGCCGCCCACCAGTCCCGCGATCAGGCCCAAGCCGGCGTAGACCGTGGCCCGGCCGCCCTGGTAGGCCAGCACCGCAAGAGTGCCGGCGGCCGGGCCTTGCAGGCGGAAGGCGAGCATCAAGGGGCCGCACATGCCCGGACAGTGGGTCAGTACGGCGAATGCGCCTTGCCCCAAGAGAATCGCCCAAAGCGCTTCAGGGACCAGCCGT
>CANIXE010000168.1 GCA_947470885.1 Planctomycetota bacterium | reverse complement strand
GGGGTGGACGTTGACCTCGATGACCCCGGGGTCCGGGGTGACGCTGAAATGGCTGATCCGGGGATCCCGGGGGGGCAGGTAGCCTTCGATGACCACCGGCAGGCCGGTGTCCTCGGCAGCATCTTCAATGGCCGCCGCCAGGTCGCACCAGTCTTCACCGGTCCAGGTCGGGGGCATGAAGACGTAGAGCACACCGCCCCGGGGCTCGACGCACAGGGTGGTGCGCAGTTGGGCGTTCTCCGGGGGCGGGGTGAGGGGCAGGGTGTCCGGGGCCAGGAGCTGGCCCTTGGGGGGCAGGGCCGGCTTTTTAATGGTGGGATCTGCGGGCCAGACCGGGGCGTAGGGATTCTCTGAGAGGGAATCCAGGGGCAGGCGGTAGCCCATGGGGGAATCGCCGGGGACCAGGAAGAGTCGGCCGCGCTTCAGGCCGTGTTTGCCCAGCCAGCGGCTGGATACCCATTGGCGGCCCCAGCGGGTGATGGGCAGGGCGTAGCCCACGACATTGCCGAGGCCCTGGTCCAGCAGGCGGGCCAGGCGTTGGCGCTCCAGATCATCCTTGAGGTCGGCCTTGAGGGGGTCGATCTCCGGGGGCAGGCGCTGCTCTTTCCACAGGTGCCAGAAGACGTCCTCATGGGCAGGTACGCCCAGATCGGTGGGTAGGTCCAGCTTGGTGAGGAGGGCCTTGAGAAACTTGTCCGCCTGGGCCGTGCCGTGGCCGGCATCCACATTGGGATTGGCCCGGTGGGCCGGATTCCGCCAGAGGGGCACGCCGTCATTGCGCCAGAAGCAGGAATAGGCCCAGCGGGGCAGGGGTTCGCCGGGGTACCATTTGCCCTGGCCCAGGTGAACGATGGCCTCGGGGCACCAGCGCTTGCGCAGGCGCTCCAGAAGCACGGTGGCCCGTTCCTTCTTGTGATCGCCCAGGGCCTCGGTGTTCCACTGGGCGCGGTCCGGATCATCCAGGGACACGAAGGTGGGTTCGCCACCGACGGTCAGGCGGACGTCATGCTTGGCCAGTTCCGCATCCAGGGCGGCGCCGGCGGCATTGATCGCAGCCCATTCGCCATCGGTGTAGGGCTTGGTGACCCGGGGATCCTCGTGGAGCCGGCTGATCTTCATTTCCACGTGGAATTTCGTGCCCAGCTCGTCGTCTTCATCCTTGAGGTCGTAGGCCATGGAGCCGCTGATGGGCGCCGCGTCGGAGGTCCAGGGGGTGGCCGCCAGGGGCAAGTGGCCTTCGCCAGCCAGCAGGCCACTGGTGGGATCCAGGCCGATCCAGCCGGCCCCCGGCAGATAGGCTTCGCACCAAGCGTGGAGGTCAGTGAAGTCCTTGTCGGTGCCGCTGGGACCGTCGAGGGATTTCTGGTCGGCGGTGAGCTGGATCAGGTAGCCGCTGACGAAACGGGCGGCGATGCCCAGGTGGCGCAGGCAGTTCACCAGCAGCCAGCCGCTGTCCCGGCAGGAGCCGCTGGCCTTGGTCAGGGTTTCCTCCGGGGTCTGGACGCCGGGCTCCAGGCGGATCAGGTAGCTGACGTCTTTCTGGATCTGGCGGTTGATGGCCACCAGGGCGTCGATGGTGACCTGGCCAGTGGCCAGGGGCCGCAGCTTTTCGACATAGGCCGCCAGGGCTGGGCTGGCGGGTTCGCTGGTGAGATAGGCCGCGAGATCCCGGGCCAGGCCGGCCTCATAGGTAAACGGGTATTTCTCGGCGCTGGGTTCGACAAAAAAGTCGAACGGGTTGTAGACCCGCATTTCGGCGCTGAGGTCGACGGTGACACTGAATTCCCGGGTGGGTTCGGGGAATACCAGGCGGGCCATCCAATTACCGAACGGATCCTGCTGCCAGTTGATGAAATGCTTGGCCGGGAGGATGGTCAGGCCGTAACCCAGCACCGGCGTCCGGCAGTGGGGGGCGGGACGGAGGCGGACGATGTGCGGCGACAGGGTCACCGGACGGTCGTACTGGTAGCTGGTGACGTGGTGCAGGCCGGCGCGGATGGGCATGATGTGTTTCGCGGTTGCGGTGTTTGACCCGCAATTCTGGGAGGTTCGGAAAAGAAACAGCGAATATCAGTCGAGGATCTTGGAGGCTTCCAGGCCGACCGCATCGGCAAGCTGCCCCAGTTTCAGCAGATACCCAGGCAGATCCGCGCCAAAGGGAGGCAGGGATTCCAAATGATCCACCAGGATCTGAAGGGCCTCCTGGGTAGCCGTGGGCACGTGGTGGGGACCGGACAGGCCATCCAGTGCTGATAACGTGCGCCGGGCATTCACCACCAAGCTGCGGGGCGAAGTGGGATGGGCTAGGACCAACGTCAGGGCCTGCACCGGATCGATGTGGGCGGTGTGGGACCGGCGATAGGTCTCCAGCAAAGCCCCGGCTTCCAGCAGGGTTTCCCACCGGCGGTGGGCGATGGTGCCCGGTTCTGGAGGTGTGGTGGTGACCGCCATGTCCCCCCGGAGGAAGACCGATAGCAGGCGGCTGACGTAGTCCGAGCGTTCCAGGGACTGGCCCAGGAGGATCACCTGGGGCAGGGTATCCCGGAGCAGATCGTCGGCGGCGCCCCGGATCTGCTGGCAGCGACCCACCGCCCAGGCGCAGGTCACAGCGATGCCCCGGTCCGGCAGATTGGTGGCGTCGATGTTCTGGATCTCCAGCCAGGTGCCGTTGATCGCCTCCCACAGCTCATCAGTGAGCAGGTGGCGGGCGGTGCGGGCGTTGTCCCGGGCGGCCCGGATGTTGGAGAACAGGCTGCTGTAATGGGTCCGGTCAGTGAGCAGCCAAGCTGCGGCGGAATCCGGTTCCAGGGGGTGATGGGCGGTGAACTCCTTCAATCCGCCGACCACGGCTAGGGCATCCAGCCAGGGGCCTTCCACCCGGCCCCGGTATTCCGGGGTCAGGGTCATCCCCTGGACTGCACCCACTAGCCGGGCCAGATTTTCGCTGCGTTCCAGATAGCGCCCCAGCCACAGGGCATTGCCGGCAAGACGGAGAAGCATTAGGCGATCTCCTCATCGGCGAGGACCCAGGTGTCCTTGGTACCACCGCCTTGGCTGCTGTTCACCACCAGGCTGCCTTCTTTCAGGGCGACCCGGGTCAGGGCCCCGGGGACCAGGCGGACTTCCTTGCCCGCCAGGACATAGGGCCGGAGGTCGACGTGGCGGGGGGCGATCCCCTGGGCGACGAAGGTGGGACAGGTGCTGAGGGCCAGGGTGGGCTGGGCGATGAAGTTGGACGGGTCGTCCAGGACCCGATCCCGGTATTTCAGGCGCTCGGCGGTGGTGCTGGTGGGGCCGACCAGCATGCCGTAACCGCCGCTGCCATGGACTTCTTTGACCACCAGCTCATGGAGATGATCGAGGACGTAGGACAGTTCCGAGGGGACCGAGCAGCGGTACGTCGGAACATTGCTGAGGATGGGTTCCTCACCGAGGTAGAATTTGATCATCTCCGGGACCAGCAGGTAGGTGGCCTTGTCGTCCGCCACCCCGTTGCCCACGGCATTGGCCAGGGTCAGGTTGCCCTGGCGGACCACCTCCATCAGGCCGCGCACGCCCAGGGCGCTGTCCGGGCGGAATTCCGCCGGGTCCAGGAAGTCGTCGTCGATTCGGCGATACAGTACGTCGATGGCCTTGGGCGCGCCCAAGTTCTTCATCCACAGGCGACCCTTGTCGCAGAACAGGTCCCGACCCTCCACCAATTCCACTCCCATCCGACTGGCCAGATAACAGTGCTCAAAATAGGCGCTGTTGGCGGCCCCGGGGGTGAGGACGGCGATGGTGGGTTCGCTGTCGGCGTGGGGGGCGACCTCGCGCATCGTCTGGAGCAACAGGGAGGGGTACTGGTCCACGGGCAGCACCGACTGGGCTCGGAACAATTCCGGCGCCAGACGCTGCATGGTCGCCCGGTTCTCTAACATATAGCTGACCCCCGACGGGGTCCGCAGGTTGTCTTCCAGGACGTACCACTGGTCGGGGGCGACCCGAACCAGATCAACGCCACTGATATGGGAATGGATCCCGCCGGCTGGACGCAGGCCCTTGGCCTGGGCACAGAACAGCTCGTTGCCCTCCACCGCTTCGCGGGGAATGCGCCCAGCCTTGAGGATCTCTTGATCGTTATAAATGTCGTCGAGGAAAGCGTTCAGGGCCTTCACCCGTTGGATGGAACCGCGTTTGACCAGATCCCATTCCCCATGGCCCAGAACCCGGGGGATGACATCGAAGGGGATCAACCGTTCGGCCCCGCTGGTGTCGCCGTAGACCGCGAAGGTGATGCCCCGTTCGTGGAACCGGGCTGCCGCCCCCCGCCGCAGGTTTTCCAGGCGGTCGCCGCTGGCGTGGCGCAGCCATTCATCGAGGTGGCCATACGCCGGGCTGAGGTCGTCCCCTAGGCGCATCTCGTTATAAGCGGTGGGGCGTCCGGTGCGGGCGGTGGTGGGCGGAGTCATGAGTACGGTTCCCATGCCGTAGTGATGCATCAGGAAGCATCAGGGCGCAATGTTTATCTGGGCAGCAGTCCACTCGACGTTAGGAACCGTGTTCCCAGCAACCGGCAGTACGTCCCCACGGGGGTTCGGACCACCAGTTCACCGCCCATCAGGCCGATGGCGTCCCCCAGGACATCCTGCCATTCGCCGGTACGGACCCCGCCAAGTGCTTGCAGCACTTCTAGGAGTATCCCATAGGACAATCCACTAGATAACACGGCCAAGGTGGAATACCCGGCGGCCCGGAACCAGAATCCCAGGGCGGCGAAGGCCAGGGCATGCTCCGCCTTATCCCAGAAATGGGGGGTACCCTGGGGCAATTCCGGCGTCAGGCAGAGCCAGGTGATCAACGCAATGGGCAAAATGCCCAGGGTCAGCCACCAGGCGCGTCCGGGGACGGGGGACCGCCCCACCGGGTTCAGCCTTCGTCGGCGTCGGCGAAGGCCGGGCTTTCGACCCAGTCGCCGTCATCATCGTTGTCACTGCCCTGGCCCCGACCTTGGTGGCTGTGGCGGCCGCCGCCGGTGCGCCCGCGGAAGCTGAAGATATCCCGGCGGTCGACCCCGCCCACGGTGCCGCCCATGGGCCGGCGGACCTGGGACCGGGCGGTATGCCAGGTCTCCTGGACATCGGCCAGTTCCGGCATGTCACCAAAGGCCAAGCGGTGGACTTGCCATACGGCGTCGAAGAACTCGCTTTCGGTGAAGCGCCGGACCCGTTTGGGGACATGGGCGAAGTACAGCAAGTACAATTGGCCCCGGAGATTGTCGATGACCGCGTTCATCAGCCGCTTGGGCAGGTCCATCTGCATCGCCATGGAGCGCAGGTCTTGGACCAGACGGGCGGCGGTGCGGTTGAACTGGTCCTTGGATGGGTCGACCTCCCCCAGGAAGGGCAGAAACAGGCCACAGGTCAGGACTTCCAAGGGGTAGAACACGTCTTCTTCGGCGGCTTTGTCCACCGCGGCAAAGAATTCCGCGACCTGCTGGAATCCGGCGTCGCCGATGGCATCCAGCCATTCGGGGTAGAGGACGCCCAGGAGGCTGTAATC
>CANIXE010000167.1 GCA_947470885.1 Planctomycetota bacterium | reverse complement strand
GGTGATTTTGGAAATCGTTGCAAAAGTGGAAATGCAATTGTGCTCTATCGAACCCTGGCATATTGAAAAAATTTTAACCCGATTTGTGGTTGCCAATGATCTGTACCGAATTCGTCAGACGATTCGTACTGCCATACACATTGATCTGGCTGCCGCTATTCTCTCAAATGAACCTTGGCCTGAAGACCCCTGCGCGCCACCTGGTCAACGACTTCAGCCGATTGTGAGAGATGGTCGTATCATAGGTGCGTACAGTCTGGGTCCCGACGGTCGGGACGATGGGGGCCAAGCCTACCGTGACTGGTGCTACCCCATCAGCGAACGCCTGGGTAGCCCCAAGGCCAGCGACCCGCCTAGTCGTTAATCCGCGCCGGCAGCACCACCACCGTCCGTCCGGCCAACTGCAACCGCCGTTGCACAGCCATCGCCGCATCGTTGTGGAGGATGGCGTGGTACCACTGGGGCTTGCCGAAGATCACCTTGCCGGCGAAGAACGTCAACTTGGGGTACTCCTTGGCGGTGGCGAGGCAGAGACTTTCCACTTCGTCGACGATGTCCAAGCCCAGGGCGTGGCGGCTGGTGCAGGGAATGCCCAAGCTCTTGGCCAGAACTTCGTATTTCGCCAGGCTGTCCTCGGTCTCCCGTCGCAGTTCGTCCAGGCTGTCCTCGCCTTTGAACTTGCCGGAATCGACGATGCCGACGCTGAGGAAAACGACGCCGTGGAAGTGCCCGGGGAACGAGCGGAAGACATTGAGGACAGTGTGGATGCCGACGCCGCCGTAGCGGCTGACCAGGATCGCGGCGACGGGCTTCTTCGGGTCGATGGGGGGCGTGTCCCTGGCCACCCGGTCCACGGATTCCAGCTCCATGTACAGCTTTCGCAGCTTGCTGGACACCGACTGGTAGTGGGCGTGGATCAGCAGGCAGACTGAGACGATCAGGCCGGTGACCGCCAGGGCCACCAGACCGCCCTCCCGGAACTTGGTCACCGCGGTCATCACCAGGATGCCGCCGCAGACCAGGGTGCCCAGGACGTACAGGGCGATCCGCCGCCGGCGTTTTTTGATGCCCTTGTCGGCCTTGGCCCAGAACCGCCACATTCCCGCCATGGTCAGGGTGAAGGTCAGAAACACGTTGATGGAATAGAGGACGACGATGTGGGTTACATCGCCCCGGGTGTAGAGCAGGGCGGCGGCGCTGGCCAGGCCCAGGAACAAGATGGCGTTGCCGGTGACCAGGCGCTCGGACAGGGTCTGGAAACTCCGGGGCAGCCAGCCATCCACCGCCAGGTTGGACATCACCCGGGGACCGGACAGGAACCCCGCCTGGGCCGCTGCCACCAGCAGGGCGCCGGCGGACAGCATGGTCGTCCAGACGAAGACGGTGGATCCGGGGAGGCCGGCGGTGACCCGTTCCGCGAGGAGGGCGTTCATCGTCCGGTTCTCTTCCGGGCGGATGTCCCACAGCAGGTAGCAGGTGATCATGCCCCCCGCCGCCAGGGCCAGGCTGACCGCCAGGTAGACCATCGTCCGTTTGCCGTTCTGGATCCGGGGTTCCTTCAGCAAGGGTAGGCCGTTGGACACGGCTTCGATGCCGGTGTAGGTGCCGCCCCCCATGGCATAGGCGGTGGCGAACAGCCAGACCACCCCGCCCCAGCCCAGGGTGTCCACCCCGTGGCGGAAGTCGCTGGCCAGGTGGGTGGCGGTGGCGCCGGCTTCCGGCAGGTGGCGGGCAATCCCGAGAACGATCAGGATGGCATGGGTAATGACGAAAATGGCGAAGATCGGCAGGAGGACGAGGATGGATTCCTTGGCTCCCCGCATGTTCATAACCACCATAAACAGGAGTCCGCCCAGGGCTGCTGGCAGCATCCAATGACCCAGGTCCGGGGGCAGCAGGCTGAAGATGGCCTTGGACGCCGAGGCGACGGAGATGGTGATGGTGAGGATGTAGTCCACCAACAGGGCGCAGCCAGACACCAAACCGACTCGCCGACCCAGCATCCGGGTGGCGACGCCGTAGCCGCCCCCGGTGGGGAAGGATTCGATCAGGGCACCATAGGCCGTGGCCAACAGCACCACTGTAAGGGCGGTGGCGATGGCCAGGGCGATGCCCAGGTAGGTATGGCTGGCGCCGATGGCCTTGAAGGCTTCCTCGGGTCCGTAAGCGCAGGAGGACAGGCCGTCGGATCCCAGGCCGACCCAGGCCAAAACCGGGACGAGGAGTAGGCTGTGGAAGACCGAGCGGTCGAACAGGTCTCGGGGTTTGCCGACGAGAAATCGCCACCCCTTTTCGTGCCACGTATCAGAAGATGGGTCACCCATGGGGCGGAAGAGTGTTTCCTGCCGCCCGGAGGTTCAATCGAAGTAACCTCCTAAGGGGCAGGAGACCTCAATGAAAATGTCCGGTCGTCCGGTCGTCTGGTCGTCCGGTCGTCATTGAAGCCACATGTTAAGCGGGAATATCCGAAAGACTCACTGCGGGAGGACGACCGGACTGGCGCCGCAAAGAATGCTCCGTCATGGACATCCAGCGTTTCATTGCGGCGCCCTGCCCTAAGGGGTGGCGTCGATCACCAGGCGGAAACCCAGGTCCGGGGCGCGTTCCTGGTTAGTGACTCCCTGGCGGGCGGCGCACCGGGCGGCGGTCGCCGGGGTCAGGTACGAGCCTCCCCGGCAGACCACCCGGCTGCCCCAATGGCCCAGGGGATCGGTCTCCGGGGTGGCAGGCAGGGGCTTATCTTCCCAGGTGTCCTTGCACCACTCCCGGACATTTCCATGGAGATCGAACAGGCCGTAGGCGTTTGCCTGGCCCTGGGCCACCTTCCGGCTGCCGCCTTCCGGCGGTTGGAGGACCCATTCCCGGGGATCCAGGATCGCGGTGTGGCCAAAGGCCTTGTCGCCCCCCCCACGGCAGGCGTATTCCCATTCCGCTTCGGTGGGTAGCCGGGGGAAGAGCCCCGGCAGCTGGTTCCCCAACTGGAGGAGAAAAGCGCTGACATCATGCCAGTTCACCCGGTCTGCTGGGCGGTCTTTCCCGGGGTTCTGGGAGAGATAATCGGGGACGAACCGGTGGTAGAACTCCTGGGTGACCTCGGTTTCAGCCATCCAGAAGGAATGGCTGAGGGTCACCTGGTGGAGGGTTTCTGAGGGGCCCCGGCCGGGTTCGTTGGGCGGGCTGCCCATCTGGAAGGTTCCGGCAGGTAGCAGACGCAGGCGCACCGGCGCACCGTCCAGCTTGAGGCTGGCCCATTCACCGGTGGCGTCTTTGCCCCGCCGACCCATCCACGGCTCTAAGGGGGCACCCGCAGGCTCCACCGACGCGGTGGCCAAACTCACCTCCAGGGGTTTCACCGGCCGTTCCACCACGGTCTGGCCTTGAACCGACCAGATCACCCCGCCCAGGACGAGTCCCCCCAGGGAATAAGCCACCAGTTTGATGCCCAGGGGCCCAAGGCTGGGGGAGTTCCCCGGCATTCGCCCGAAACCGCCTTCACCTTTGGCCGTCGCGGTTGCCGCCGCAGCCGACGGGTGGGGGGCCTGCTGCGGCGTAATTTCGGTGGTCGCGGCCGACGGCGGCGGCGCCCTCATTGAGGTGCTGGCCAGGGGCAGGCCTGCCATGAGCCGTTCCAGATCCACCTTCAAAACCAAGGGCGTATCAAAGCGCTTGGCCCGATCCTTTTCCAGGCAGCAGCGGATGATCGAAGCCATGCCCTGACTGACCGATCGGTTCCGGCTGCGCACATCCGGTGCTTGCTGGGACAGGACGAGGTTGGTGACCACGTAGCTGGTGGGTCCGGTGAAGGGTTCCGTGCCGGTGAGGAGGATGAACGCCACCACCCCCAGGGCGTAGACATCGCTGCGGATGTCGATGTTGGCGATGCCCTGGACCTGTTCTGGGCTCATGTAGGCCGGGGTGCCCCAGGCATGGCCGGTGAGGGTCATCCGGTCTTCGCCGTCGGTATGCCTGGCCAGGCCCAGATCGCCGATTTTGGGCTCGCCGTTGCGATCGATGAAGATGTTCGCCGGCTTGAGGTCCCGGTGGACCAGGCCGGCGGCGTGGATCGCCTCCAGGCCCTTGCAGCAGGCGATGAGGATCCGCAGGACTTCCGGTTCCTCCAACCGGCCCCGAGCCTTCAGCAATTTGTTCAGGTCGGTGCCGGGGACGTATTCCAGGGCCATCCACAGCCAGCCGTTCTGTTCCCCGGCGCCGTGGATCCCCACCACGTTGGGGTGGTTCACCTGGGCCATGGTCTTGGCTTCCCGAAGGAAGCGGTCGACGAACGCGGGCTCATCCGCCATCGCGGCCCTAAGCAACTTCAAGGCTACTTGGCGTTTCAGACGGTTGTCCTCAGCCAGATACACTTGGCCCATGCCCCCAGCTCCCAGCTGGCGCAGCCGGCGGTACGTGGCGATCTGTTCCGGGGGGGTGCCATCCCCGGGGCGGCTGGGCCCGGTGGCCACGGTGATCCCCG
The DNA here is from genome assembly GCA_947470885.1 of Planctomycetota bacterium. Taxonomy (GTDB): domain Bacteria; phylum Planctomycetota; class UBA11346; order UBA11346; family UBA11346; genus CAIUVD01. The sequence goes on along the minus strand of CANIXE010000167.1, from coordinate 1,083 downwards.
GGGTCTCGCCCACGATCACCGTGGGCATCTCACCGGAGGGGATTTCAGGCAACGGAGTTTTCTTCACGTTCATGACCTGCCCAGCAAAGCGTCTTCCCGGCGGTCGGCAACGGTCAGTTGGAGGCATCCGTGGATCTACCCGGATACCTATTGACCTTCCCCGAGGAGGGACCGACGCACCCGGAATAGCGGGTATCTGCGTCTAAAGCAGCCCCACGATTGGGAATCACGGATGCTTCAGCCGACAACCCTCCTGGGCCAGGGCCTCCAGTTCCGCAACAATCAGCGGGCCGGTTCCCTGAAGGGGCGGCCCACCGGGAGGTCGGTCAGGCGCTGCGTTCGAAGGTCACCAGTAGCCGCTGGGGATCGCCGTCCTCCAGGGTGACAGTGCGGGTGCCAACGTAGCGGTAGCCCATTTTCACGCAGGCTTCCTTGGCGGTGGTTTCTTCCGCGCCGAGGAAGGCCGGGCCCTTGTAGATCAGGCAGTGGCCGTGGTGGCGCAGCAGGGGTCCGGCTTCCGCCAGCACGTCTACAGCCTGGCCCATGGCCCGGCTGACCACCAGCTGGCAGCGGCGGTACAGCGAGGGGACCATTTTGGCGTCGCCGCCCCGGAGGTGGTGCCCGGCGACCGGGCCGGCGCCGTGGCGTTGGGCCAGCTTGCCGGCGGCGGCGAGGAATTCCGCCTTCTTGCGCCGGGCATCCAGCAGCGCCCAGGGCACGTGGGGGTGCCACAGGGCCAGGGGCAGGCCGGGATAACCGCCGCCGCTCCCCAGGTCGACGCAGGGGGCGCCGGCGGCCAACTGGCGCAGGCGGGTGTCCGTGGCCCCGGTCAAGCTGTCCAGGACGTGGTTTTTCAGGTAGTCCCGGGGGGTGGCGATCCGGGTCAGGTTCAGCCAGGCATTAACCCCCATGAGGTGGCCGTGGAGGGCCTCGATGGCGGCGCGCTTGGGGGTGGGATCGGCGATGCCCAGGGCGGCGCAGCGTTCGGAGAACCAGGCCCAGTCGGCGTCGGGCAGGGGGATGGGCGGGTGGTCGGCGGGATCCACACTGCCGGCACCGGGGGACTGGTCGGGATTGGCTTCG
>CANIXE010000166.1 GCA_947470885.1 Planctomycetota bacterium | reverse complement strand
AGATTGACCACGATGTGGTCGGAGGCCCGGGGAGTCAGCCCGGAGCTGGTGAGGGCGGGGATGACCCGTTCGATGCTTTCCCGGACCGCGCTGTCCGGCAGCCCGACTACCGTGGTCCGACCGATCCCGGTGATGGGTTCTGTGCGGTGGACCTCGACGTGGACGGGGAATCCGTCAATCCCCTCAACACCGGCACAAAGCAATCGGACCAGGGCCATGGGGCCACCGTGCCGCCAGCTCGGACAGAGTCAAATTGAACCTGTTCGGACCGTCAGAATTCGTTCTGCAGGCGCTTGTAGCCCTTGACCAATTGGAGATTGGTCATCGCCACGCTTTCGCTGAAGCTACTGGCATCGGCGGTGACCTTGGGCACGGCGGCGATGTCCGCATCACTGTGGATGGTCGTGGTACTGGGGACATGGAAGCCCGGGGGCAGATGGCAGTTTTCGATGACGCTGTTGTGACGGATCACCGTGCCCGCGCCCACCGTGCAGTTATAGATCACGCTATTGAACCCGATGAACACCCGGTCCCCCACTTCGCATGGGCCGTGGACGATGCTCCGGTGGGCGATGCTGGTATATTCGCCGATGATGACCTTGCCGCCAGCCTTGCTGTGGATCACCACCCCATCCTGAATATTCGAGTTAGCACCGATAACGATCGGCTCCATGGTGCCTTGTTCGTTGACTTCATCGGCCCGGATCACGGCATAGGGACCGATGAACACATTTTCGCCAATCACCACCTTTCCGCAGACGATGGCCGTCTGGTCGACGTAGGCGGATTCTGGAATGGTGGGCAGGTCGCCCTGGGGGTTTTTACGGATCATGGGCAGGGGTTGTTCGTTTCCGCGTCCGGTTGCAAGGCGGGGCTAGTGCAACCATCGGCAGCGATGGACAGGACTCCCAGATCCTGGGCGGCCCAGACTGGGATCCCAGGACATGCGGCTTGGGCCTGGGCCACCAGATCGGTGACGGTGATCTGACTGTGGCCATCACCATAACGGCTTGAGAAATGGGTCAGGGCCAGGGCTTTGCTGCCTATGCGGGCGGCAAACGCCCCGGTCATCGCGCTGGTCATATGGCCCCAGGTCAGCGCCTTGGCCTGGCGTTCAGCATCGTACGTCGCTTCGCAGACCAGCAGATCGCACCCAGTTGCGGCCTGGGCGATGCCCTCGGGATCGCTGGTGTCCCCCAGGAGCGCGAGACGGCGTCCACGACGGGGTGGATCCGCCACCTGGCGGGAATCGATCCGACGTTTATCGGCGAGCACCACCGATTCCCCCCGTTGCAAACGTCCGCGCAGCTGCTGGGGCACACCCAGGGCGTCGGCAGTTTCGGCGTGGAAGCGACCTGGTCGATCTTCTTCCCTGAAGACGAAACCCAGGCAGGGGATCCGGTGGACCAAGGGCCTGGCTTGGACCACCCACCCCCCCTTGGAGGGGAGATCTTCTCCATCGGGCGGCAGTTCCCGGATTTCCAAGGGATAGGGCAGGATGGCATGGGTTAGGCGCTGCACCGTGGTCAGCAACTCGCCAGTGCCCAGGGGGCCGATCACTTCCACCGGGGCCGTGCGCCCGCTGATGCCGATATGGGCCAAGAGGCCTGGTAGACCTAGACAGTGATCGCCATGGAGGTGGGTGAGCAGGATCCGCTCGATCCGCGCCGTCCGCAATCCCAGGCGGATGGCCTGCTGCTGGGTCCCCTCCCCGCAATCCACCAGCCAGATGTGGCCCTGATCAAATTCCACGGCTTGACTGGTGACGTTCCGTTGGCGGGTGGGTGTACCGGCGCTGGTGCCGAGGAAGGTCAGGCGCATGCTGGTAACGTTAACCGGTCGGCGATAAAGGCATCCGTGTGCCGCCGGGGTGGGTGACGATGCCAGGCGACGCCTTGACCGCCCCTCCCGTTTCGGCTATTCCGTAGTCCTCCGGGAGCCGGATTGCCGGTTGCCGTCCACGTCTCGTTCTCGAAGGGATCTGCCAGGTGGAATCAGAACTCGATCGCCTGCGCAAGAAAGTGGAGAACTTTCCTTCCGCTTCCATGTTCAACCGCATTGCCGAGTTGGCCCGTCAGGCCGGCGACAAGGATGGCGCTGAACAGGCCTGCCGACGGTGCATCAAGGAATTCCCCCGGTCTTCCCAGGCCTACGTCATCCTGGCCGACTTGAAGATCGCCGAAGGGAAGTCCGCGGAAGCCCGCCAGCTGGTTACGACGGCGATCGAGAAGGATCCCCGTAGTTATGCGGCCCATTGGTTGAGCGCCTCCCTGGCGGAGAGCAAAGAAAAGGCCATTCATCACCTGCGTTTGATCCTGGCCTTCAAGCCCGGGGACCTGCAGGCGACCAAGCGCATCCAGGAATTGGGTGGGGTTGCCCCGCCCGCCCCGCCCGCGGGTTCAACAGCTACCGTTTCCAGCGCCCGCTTCGCAGCCCGTCCTTCGCCCACCTCTCCCCCCCGAGCTGGGGTTGGCGCCATCACCACGACCTCCTCCAAGGGATTACAGGCGGGCATCGATGCCCCGAGCCCAACGTCCACCCCGGTGGCGGCAGTCTCCATCAATACGGCCATCCGTCAGACCATGGTGAGCAGAACCGGCATCCTGGATGCCCTCTGCGGCGAGCCCGGGGTCCGCGGTGCGGTGATCAGTGATGGCCAGGGTCGGGTGGTTTCCGCCCGTGGATTGGCGGCGGGTCAGGATGAGCTTCTCGCCGCCCTGGCGGCGGATCTGGGTAAAACCGCCCTGGAGGTTCTCCGCCCCTCCGGTGTCGAGGGAATTTCTTCATGGAGCATGGGTGCGACCCTGGGACAGATCATCTCCTTCAACCGGGGTGAATTGACCGTGGCGGTGGTGGCGGAGGCGAACGTCCGACCGGCGATGCTGGAATTGCGTGCCCGCCAGGCCTTGGTCGATCTGGGAGGTGCCTGATGCAAGAGCTTCTCGGCCATTTGAACAAGGTCCGCGGTGTCGGCGGAACCTTGCTGGTGAGCGTGGAAGGCCTGACCATGGCATCCCAGCTCCGCACGGGGGCAGATGAGAGTGCCCTCGCAGCCACCATCGGGGAATTGCTTGGCTCCGCCCAACGCACCGCCCAACACCTGGGTCTCGGTGTGCCCGCCACATTTCAGGCCATCACCGACCACGGTGGACTGCTGATCCTGGCGGCTGGTCCAGCCTACGTTGCCATCCTGACCGATGCGGGAGCCAACCTGTCCTTGTTGGGCATCGAAGCCAAGCCCCATCTGGAACGCATCGCCGCCCGACTCGCGCTCTGAACCCCCAGCCATCCCAAGCGAAAACAACCATGGTCCAGATCAACTTCGGTCAGCGTGAGGTCAGTTGCAAGGTGGTGTTCTACGGACCGGGCGTCTCCGGGAAGACCACCAATCTGGAGATTATCCATAAGAAGGCTCCCAAGGATGCCGTCGGAGAGATGGTCTCCATCGCCACCGAGTCTGACCGCACCCTGTATTTCGACTTTTTGCCCTTGGATCTTGGCCAAGTCGCTGGCATGCGAACCAAGTTCCAACTCTATACGGTGCCCGGTCAGATCTATTACAATGCAACCCGCAAGTTGGTGTTGCAGGGCGTCGATGGGGTGATCTTCGTCGCCGATTCGAACCCCGACAAAATGGCCGAAAACCTGGAATCCCTGCAGAATCTCCGGGACAACCTGGCCGAGATGGGATTGACCGTGGATGACATCCCGGTGGTCCTCCAGTACAACAAGCGTGATCTGCCCAACGCTCTGCCGGTGGCCGAACTCGATGCAATGCTGAATCCAGCGAAGATGCCCACCTTTGAAGCGGTTGCCCGGGAAGGCAAAGGCGTTTTTGCCACCTTGAAGGAGGTCAGCCGCCTGGTGATTGAAAAGTTGAACAAGGAGAACGCCCCCGCCGCCGGGAGGCGCCGGACGGCGAATTCCCTGACGCCCCAGCAATCCACCTCGGTGGGAACTCCTGGCGGTTCGCCTTCGATTCCTCCGGCAACGCCATCCGGTTTGACTCCGGTCGTACCCAAATCAGTGCTGCCGGCGAATCCGCCAGCCCGTCCTGCTCCCGCCCCCGCGCCCATTCCCCAGGCCGCACCGGTTGCCCCGCCCCAAGGCGCCCGTCCCGCCCCATCCCCTGCGCCATCCCCTGCCCCCCGTCCGGCACTGGTTCCCCGCCCAGGGGCTCCAGCTCCCGCCCCGGTGGCCGAGGATCCCAAGGCCAAGCATTTGCAAAAGCCCAAACCTCCGGCTCTGGATGCCCGGGGTGTTAGCCCTGTGAGTTCCAACGCCACGGATCCCAGTCTTCGGAAGTACCAGGATGCCCGGGTTGGTGGTAATCCGGTGAAGGGCCTGCTGATCGCCTTGGTGAGCTTGGTGGTGATCTTCATTCTCCTGGTGGTTCTGATCTTATTCGTGAAACCGGTGAGAGATGCCCTGCGCCCGTTGTTCCCTCCCGGCATCCAACGGGTGCTGATGGATGAGGCACCCGTGGATGCCCCGTCATCCGCCCCCGCCCCGGTATCGGTCGTGGCTCCGGCGGCAATTCCCACCTCGACCGTGACTCCTGCGCCAGCTTCTGCCCCTGCGGCACCGCCCGCCGGAAAGCCCGCCGATGCCAAGTGATCACGTCAGTGACAATGAAGCCCTTCGCCTGCGCCGTCTGGTTTTCTACGCCGCGGATATCGATCGGATCAACCAGACACTGCTCGCCTTCGTGAAGAAGGCGAATGCCCAATCGGTGATGCTCATCGATCAGGAAGGTCACATGGTGGCACGTCAGGGATTCCGCCAGGGTGAGAAGGATGGTGCTGCCCTGGCAGCCCTGGTGGCCGGCAGTTTCACCAGTACCCGTCAGGTGGCAAAACTCCTCGGCGAACAGGATTTTCGTCTGATGTTCCAGGCGGGGTCTGAAACCTCCTTGTCGATTACCCTCTTGGGGGAACGGACTCTTCAAGTGGCCGTGTTCAGCAATCAGGTGAAATCAGGGATGATCCAGGTCTTCTGCAAGGAGTTGGCATCCCAGGTAGAGATCATCCTTGCCGAAGCTGCGGTCCGTCCTGTGGATCCCGGTCAGAAACTGGGAGCCAACTTTTCCCATGAAATGAAGGACCAGCTCGACAACCTGTTCGGCTCCCTGTAACTGAGGTCGAACCACCAGAAAACAGAAGAACCGCAGCTTTTGGCTGCGGTTCTTCTGTTTTCTGGTGGGCCCACTCGGACTTGAACCGAGAACCAAGCGATTATGAGTCGCGTGCTCTAACCATTGAGCTATGGGCCCGACAAGGGTATAAATCCCGTATTTAGGCAACGGGAATGTAAGTCTACAAATCAAGCCGCCGATCAAGGGCCGGTTTTGCGGTCTTCTCTCTTGATGATCGAGTGGATCAGCACATCCGTCAGGGTCTTGTGCCTGCTGGCCAACGCAACGGTTGATCCTGGAAAACGCAATTGGAGCGCACCTGCTGCGTTGCTTCAAACCTCGCCTGGCGCTGCCATGCCGCGGCTTGAAGCGCCTTGCATCTGCGCACCACGTGCGTTTCCAGACGCACCATTTGGGTGAAACAACCGTCGAGGCAAAGACGT
>CANIXE010000165.1 GCA_947470885.1 Planctomycetota bacterium | reverse complement strand
GGGGGATTCATGGGCGGGGGGCTCCTGTGGGGATTGAGACATAAATGCCTGTTTTGATTCACAAAGAACCAATTCACTGCCGGGTTGGGCCATCACGAAATATCTCCATGTAATTCGTAATGATCGGCTTCACCGCTCACCGTCTTTTTTCGGTTCAGAGCTGCCCTTTCAGCGATGGATGGGGCGAAATGCCCCATGTCGACCTGGACCACGACATCACAGCCAACTCTTGCTGGCTCCTGGGCAAGAACACAAAACGCCGCTATCGACGCGCTATTTGTACTACCTTTCTCCGCTACTGACCCGGCGACGACGATCGAATCACGCCATCCCGAGCTGACCGCACCACGGGTATCCGTATCCCCGTGTTCCAGGTTCCAGCCAACGATGCACAGATCACGAGGTCACCCTCGCCACCTCGTATCAATCGGTCCTGACCGGCATTGCCTGCTGGTGATCTAGGGCCCACCCCGCCATGCTGCGGACCATGCCGAGCAAACTGCCCCCCAGCCTGCCGTTCGCCCGCCGCCTGAGCCTGGCCATCGACCATTGGCCCGAGGAGGCCGAACAGGGCCATCGGGAACAGCTCCGGGATGCGCCCCCGGGGCGGCGGGGGCTCCTGGCCCAGCTCGCGGGGATGCCCACGGCTTCAATGCTGGCGGACATGACCAGCGGTCGGACCCCCGGCCACCGCTACCGGGAAAAACTCGCCGAGGTCCTCCTCATCGACCTAGCCTGGCTGGAAGGGGACGACACCCGCTGCCCCGACTGGCTGCTGAGCCCCCTGGAAGCCTGGGAGCGCTTTGCCGAGCGCCTGGGGGCCGCGTGGAAGATCCGCTCCGGGAGCGCCGCCGCCCAGGGCCACGAGGAATCCGGGATCGCCCGCTTGTCCACCGCCGCCGACGAGGACCGGATCGCCCGGATCCTGGGCTATCCCCTGGGGCATCGGGACCTGGGCTACCTCGCCTCCCTCCGCTATGCCCATGTGGCCGACGAGACCCTCTTGGCCTTTGCCGGGGCCCTGGGCCTGCCGCCCCCCAGCCATCCCAACCAGCTGTGCCAGGGCCGACAGATGGCCCTGGTGGTGGAGGACCGGATCGAGCGCACCGTCGCCGTGGTCAAACGCCGCTATGCCCGGTTCCTCCTGCCGCCCCGGCTGTTCAAGGCCGCCCGCCTGGGCCTGGCCGGGCTGAAGGCCCAGCGGGTCCACCAGGGGCGCAGCCAGCAAATCATCGACGACTGCATGGAAGTGCTGTGGCGCCAGGAGCTGCTGCTGCTGGGCCGGGACCGGGCGCCCATGTCCCAGGCCTGTCAGCGGGAGACCGGCCGCCAGGCCTGGACCCCGTTGTCCCGGATCCGCGCCCGCTACCCGGAGGACGAGGACATCGAAGGGGCGTTCCAGTCCACCGGCGGGTGATTTCGCGGTCCTCACCACGGCATTGCACCGGCACCCCCCCAGTGCCACGCTGCTCCCATGTCCCGCCGGACCCTGATCGCCTCTTCCGCCCTGCTCACCTGCGTCGTCGGCGGCGCGGTGCTCTTGGCCCTGCGCCAGCACCCCCTGGGGGATGTCCCGCCAGAGATTGATCCGCTGGAGGAGCATCCCCAGACGACCTCGGCCCAGACAGCCGATGAAACCCAGGCCTCACTTCCTTCGAAGGAGGTCCCCGGCTCCGTTCCTGCGGTGGCATCTCCGCCCTGGAAGACCGCCCTGCAGGGTCTGGCCACTTGGACCATACAAGGCGCTCCGGAACAGGATCCCCGGATCACCGCCGCCGCCGCCGTCCTGCGCGGGCAGGTGGGGGAAAGCCTGGGGTATTGGCGGGAATCCAGCCTGACCGCCAATTTCAAGGGAGTGGGGATGTCCTGGGCGATCCTCCAGGCGATCACCGACGCGGACGAAACCGCTGTCCTGGCCGCCCTGGAGACCTGCCCGTTCCTGATCAAGGCCGTGGTCGCCCACCACTGGACCGCTGCCGCCGCCCCGATCCTCCGCCGGGGGCTGATTACCGAACCGGCCCCGCCGTTCACAGAGCAGGCAGAATGGGCCCGAACCCTGGCGGAGATCGCCACCCCGGAGGACCTGCCAGCCCTGCGCCTGGCCCTGCAGCGGATGCGAAACGGCAAGGATCAGGCCGAGATCATCAGCACCCTGTCCTCCCTCCTCGGAGCCAGCAAACCGGCTCTCCTCGCGGACATCTGGGGGGTGCGCTTCCCGGGGGACTACACCGATGGCCAGACCGGCCTGGCCCAGATGGCGGCCCAGGCGGGTGTCCGGGATGCCTTCGTCACCTGCGGCCTGATGCCGGAGATCCGACGTCTCACGGCTCCCATGATGCGGGAGCTGGCCGCCTGGCTGGCGACCCAGCCCGCCACGGGGGGGAAATCCCAGCTCCCCGACTGGTACCGGGAAAACCGTCCACGGTTTGTCTTCACCGACGGGGTCTGGCAGTTGGGGCCGCCACCCCCACCCTGGCAACCCGCCAGCCCTGCCCCCGTGGCCGCAGATCCGCCGGTGCCACCGCCGCCCCCAGGCTTGGCCGCGGATGGGGATGCCGCCGCCGTCACCGCCTGGATCGACGCCAAGGCGACGGAGGTGAAAGGAAACCGCAACCTCCCGCCGACGGACCCCCTCTACGCCCAGTTCGCGGCCCTGCCTCCAGCCCGGCTCGAAGCGATCCTCGCCGCCCAGGACAAGCACCGGTCCAACTGGATCATCCAAACCGTGGTGGCTTCAGCTCTGCCCAAGCTCGCCCGCCTGGAACACCGGGACCTGGTGCTGGCCCAGCTGGAACGGCACCCCGATCTGATCCCGACCCTCCTGCCCCACGGCTGGGGCCAGGCCGCCGCCCCAACCCTGCGCCGGTTGCTGTACGAATCCCGGCTGGCCGGGCGACATCCCCTGACCATCGAGGCCATCCGGGTCCTCACCGATCTGGGGGATCCCGGCGATGCGGAACTCATCAGCCTGATCTTCCAACGCATCCGCCAGGGCGAGGCCAAGCGAACCTTAGCGGGGTTCATCGCCAAGCATCCCGGCGTGGATCTGCCAGGGCTGATCCGAACTCTGTGGGAAAGAACCCAGGGCGCGGATCCAAGTCGCTTCCGGGATTACCTGGCGGTCCAGGCCACCCGGATAGGCATCGCCGAGGCCCTTCCCCTGGCCATGGCCCAGGCCTCGGATGACCGGACGAGCCGGGTCATCATGGTCGCCCGGCAGGAGGCCCGTGATTTCATCGCCGGCTTGTTCCACCTACCCGCCGAGGAGGAAGCCATCGCCGACTGGTGGGCCAAGGCCAAGCCTCTGGTGGTCTGGGACGAAAGCCGCCAGACCTGGATCGGACCGACCGTAAATCAGGCCCAGGAACCGGCAAACTTCTAGGGTCTTGGATGTTGTGAACCTTAATAACGCAGTTGAGTTGATCATTTGCAGAATCCCGGCTGTATTTTCAACTTTTTTACCTCGACAGTTGTTCACCCGAAAGGTGCGTCTGGAAACGCACGTGGTGCGCAGATGCAAGGCGCTTCAAGCCGCGGCATGGCAGCGCCATGCGAGGTTTGAAGCAACGAAGGCGGGGCCATCGACGAGGAATGGCGCCTCGAACAAGTCCTGGACCGCTCCGAGATCACCTCGGCGGTGTGGCTGGACCTGACCATGAATTGCGCCCGCTGCCACGACCACAAATACGAGCTTTCCCAGGGCGAAGACCTGTGGCGACGCAGCCTGTACACCTTCTACCCAACGTTCTCCCTGCCTCTCCCTGGTACTCCTGTCCCTCCTGTGCGTTCCGACCTGGGGAGCGGATCCGGCGGCCACCCCCGCTCCGCTGTCCACCGATCCGACCGCCACCGCTCCGCTCCCCCCGGTGGAAATTGGCGCCGCCGGCCACCGCTACCGCTGGAACAACGCCTGGGCCAAGCTCCCCGCGGAGGTCACCCTGGGGGGCACCCACGGCTGCATCGTGGTCGACCGCCAGGACCGGGTGTACGTCAACACCGAGGGCGCCTACGCCGTGCTGGTGTTCAGCCGGGACGGAACCCTGATCGACAAATGGGGCCACGACTACCGCAAGCAATGCCACGGCATGTGCCTGACCATCGATCCCAACGGCGCGGAAAACATCTGGCTGGCCCACTTCGGTCGCCACGACGTGACCCGGTTCAGCCTCGACGGCCAGGCCCTGCAGATCATCACCTATCCCAAGGAATGCCCGGCCTACACCAAGGCCGACGAGTTCAAACCCACGGCGGTGGCCGTTGCCCCCAATGGCGACCTCTACATCGCCGATGGCTACGGCAAACACTGGGTCCATCAGTTCAAGGCGGATGGCACCTGGATCCGTTCGTGGAACGGCAGCGAAGGTGCCGGCGGCAATTTCGACACGCCCCACGGCATCGGCATCGACACCCGCCGCCAGCCGGTGCAGGTGGTGGTGGCGGTCCGTTCCCACCACCGCCTCCAACGCTGCACCCTGGATGGGAAATACCTGGGCGGCGTCGAAGGTTTCCGCCGGCCGTGCAAAATCGTATTCCAGGGCGACGACCTGGTGGTGCCGGACCTGGATGGCCGGGTGACGATCCTCGACAAGAATTTTGAGGTCGTCACCCAACTGGGGGACAACCCGAATCCCAAACAGCGGGCGAACTACGGCCTGACACCAGAGTTTTGGCAAGATGGCGTGTTCATCGCCCCCCACGGGGCCGCCTGGGACAGCCACGGCGACTTGTACGTCCAGGACTGGAACAAACTGGGCCGGATCACCAAATTGCTCCGGGTGCATTGAAGCACCCCTTACTGAGCATTTCGGTCGAGGTGGACAATTTTCAGGTGCGGAACTTCCGGGAATGTCGGCGCCCCCGCCGACTTGTGCTGGATTCGATGCCGGAGGGGCGCCGGCGCTCCCGGGTAGCCTCCTGGAATATTTACGTGATCGTGCCTGCTCCTTGCGAGAATGAAGCAAGCTGGGGCTCCAGGGCTCCCGGAGGGGAAACGTGCACATGACTTCACCACCATTGCAACGCAAAGCCCTCACCTCCGGGCCATGGCATTCCCGCGGTTACCTGCCCCACTTTGACATCCCTCAGCTTCTCCAACATGTCACATTCCGATTGGCAGACAGTCTGCCTGCCCAGGTTCTGGATCAGCTCGACAAGAGCTGCCCTGAAGAAGAGGCTCAACGCCGTCAACGTCTCGACGACTATCTCGACGCCGGCCATGGAGCATGCGTGCTCCAACGAGCGGAATGCGCCCAGATCGTACAGAACGTTTTGCTTCACCGAGACAGAGTTGATTATCGTCTCCTCGCTTGGGTGGTGATGCCCAACCACGTTCATGCGTTGATCGAACCCATCCACGAACTGGCCTCGATTGTTCAGGCCTGGAAATCAGTGTCCTCCCATCATCTCAAACGTTTTCTGCGACAGTCCGGCCATCACCCACCCACCGCCATCTGGCAACGGGAATACTGGGATCGGTACATCCGGGATGAAAACCATTACTTCCAAACACTCGCCTACATCGCCGACAATCCCCGAAAAGCCGACTTAAAGAATTGGCCTTTTCAATCGGAATCACCCCATTCACCCACCAATCCGAAGTCGTAGATCGGGAACGCCAGTGTCACG
>CANIXE010000164.1 GCA_947470885.1 Planctomycetota bacterium | reverse complement strand
CGAAGGGCTTGGTGCTGATGTGTTGGGCGGATTCATCGCCGCCCCGGGCATTCTGCAGGCTGCGCATCAGCAGGCGGAACCAGCGACCAATGCCCAGGTCCATCAGGACGAGTCCGGCAATGCCGATGGCGGCGAGAATCAGGGCTGCGCCCGCGGCATCCAGGTGGCGGGTCAGCAAGCCACCGGGAAATTCAGGCTGGGTCATCCGGGTGGCGGCACCGCAGAGAAACCGGCCCACCGCGCCCCCCAGGCCCTGGTCCTGGAGTTGATCCCAGGCGATCAGCCGGGATTCCCAGGTATTGGCGGGCAGCAGGTGGGCCAGGCCGGCGACCGCCGGGATCAGGAGCAGGCTGCCCACCAGGCGCCGGGCCGGATCGGCGGTTTCGTGGTCCTGCCACAGGGACCAGGCCCAGCCGGCCAGAATCAGCGGGATGAGGAAGGCGGCGATGCCCCACAGGCGGATGACGCCATAGGCGGAATACGCTCCTGCCAGGCCCATCAGGTTGCTGCCGGCGGGGGAGGCGCCGCCGATCTGGTTGGCCGAATAACTGATGGCGGCCAACCCGATGAACAGGGCGACAAGGCCCAGGGCGAGGGCGAAGACGATGGCCAGGGGGCGGCTCATGTGCGAAAATCCGAATTCCCTGGGCCGGAGGTGGATCCGGCGGGCAGGACGCAGGTGGCGGACGGAGCAAAGGGATGGCGCCGGAAAGCGCGGCGGAGACCGTAACGGCATCGTCCTGGGAACCAACCGCCTCAGTGGCGGACGACAGATCGAGGGCCCGAGGGTTGAGGCTTGCCAGATCGACTTCCCCACCTATCGTCCTGCCCCGCCCAAAGAATGGGCGCGCACATCAGGAGTTTTTATGGCACACAAGATGGGTACCGGCTCGACGCAGAACGGGCGCGATAGCAACGCCCAGCGGCGCGGCATCAAGGCCTTCGGCGGTCAGGTGGTCACCTCCGGTTCGATCATCGTCCGCCAGTGCGGCACTCGCTTCAAGCCTGGCTTCGGCGTGGGCCTGGGTCGGGACTACACCATTTTCGCCACCCAGGATGGCGTGGTGAAGTTCCGCAACCGCTTCATCGACGTCGTAGCTGTTGCTCCTGCTGCCGTCTGATCGCTGATCATCCGGATCGAAGCTCTGAACCCACGGCCTAATGGCCGTGGGTTCACTTCGTTTTGTCATCGGTCGATCAAGTTTCGAAGCCCCGATCCACCAGGTCCTGGACATCCAGCAGGCCCACCAGGATCCCGGTGGAATCCACCACGGGCAGTTCATTAATTTTCTTGGCAGCACACAGGTGAAGAGCCGCCTGGAGGAGTTCATCCGCCCGGATTGTCCGGCAGGGGATGGTGGCGTAATCCCGGACCTTGGCCGCCAGCACTTCCGCCGGCGGAGTCCGGGTCAGGGCCCGGCGTAGGTCGCCATCGGTGAAAATTCCCAGAACCTTCCGCTGGCCGTCGATGATGACCACGCTGCCTGCCCGGGCATTGGTGATCGCCCGCAGAGCTTCCACGATGCCGGTGTCTGGGGCCACGGCGGGCACCCGTTCGCCGGCGCGCATGGCCTCGGCGCAGGTCATCAGCTTCCGGCCCAGGGCTCCACCGGGATGGTAGCGGCCGTACTGTTGGGGCGTGAAATTCCGCTGCCGCTGGATGGTCAGGGCCAGGGCATCCCCCAGGGCCAGGAGGGCGGTGGTGCTGGTGGAGGGGGCTAGGCCCAGGGGGCAGGCCTCCAAGACCTTGCCGATGGACAGGACCACGGCGGCGTGCTTCGCGAGAGGTGAATCCGTGCGCCCCACCAGGGCGATCACCGGCGACCCGATGTGCTTCAGGCTGGGCAGGATAGCCAGGATTTCTTCGCTGGAACCGCTGTTCGACAGGGCGAGGACCACGTCCTGCGCCTGGACCATGCCCAGATCCCCGTGACGGGCCTCCGCTGGATGGAGGTAAAAGCTGGGAGTGCCGGTGCTGGCGAAGGTGGCCGCTAGCTTGCAGGCGATGTGGCCGGCCTTGCCCACGCCAGTGACCACCAGGCGTCCAGGCAAACCATCGCCGCAGCGGGTCCGGATGAGATCGCAGGCGTCGGCCAAGGCTTCGGCCTGGAGATGGGCATTATCAGCCAGGCTGGCGACGGCGGCGGCTTCGGTGCGGAGGATTTCAGTGATGCTGGCGACGGGCATGGCCGCACGGTAGGACCCACAATGGCCCCACCAAGGCCCGAGGTTGCGCTTGCCATCCCAACTTTTTCGGGAGGGTGCCCGCCCCATGGCCGTGACCGACGTCGCTGACCGCCTGTACGGTATCACCTTCCGGCCCCAGGAATTGGCGCTGTATGGTGAGCGGGTGCAGTTTGATCTGCGGTATGCCGCGATGTTTGACGATCCGTCAGAGGTGACCGAGCGTCATTTCAGTCTGCTGGTCCTGGAGATCACCGCCGAGATTCCCGCGGATGAAGGACTCGCCCGCAACGGAGGTCGGATGCAGCTGCTGAAATGCGGGTGGGAATTGGAACGTCGAGCCGATCCAGCCCAGCAGGTGGATACGCTGCCAGAGGCGCCCGGGGATGTTGCCCGTCTCTTGGAGCGGATTGCCGCCACGGTGAACGACCTCGCAGGTCGGGCGGGCCTTGGGGCCCCCCTGGGTCCTGAGGTGATTACGAGTCTGTTGCACCAATATCGCACAGGGGCAAGTAGATGACAACGAATTTCAAAGATTCAGCAAAAAATGATAGTTTTGTGCTCTTGTGCCCATCCGAGGGGCTTCTACCTTCGCCCGCCTTGCCAGGGAGAATCGCGTGAGCGAGTTGCAGCAGCATGTGCAGGTATCGTCCGGAAACGGGCCGTCGATGATCCATCCCCTGGCACTGCTCAAGCGGTTCTGGCTGGTGGCCGGCGTCCTCCTGCTGGGTGTCGGGGCCGCCTTCAACTGGTCCCAGAACGCCTTCGATGACCGGGGATACGCCCCGGTTCAGCCCATCGCCTTCAGCCACAAGCAGCATGCCGGTGATCTAAAGATCGACTGCAACTTCTGCCATTTCAACGCCGCCCGGGGCAAGCATGCGGGCATTCCCCCGATGTCCGTGTGCATGGGCTGCCACAGCCAGATCGCCACGGATCGTCCGGACATCAAGAAGCTGGCCGCCATCGCCGCCAACGGCACCTACACGGATGAGGATGGCACGGTCCGCGAAGGTGGGATGGTCCACTGGAACCGCGTCCATCGTCTGCCCGACCACGTTTACTTCACCCACCAATGGCACGTCAAAGCCGGCGTGGCCTGCCAGACCTGCCACGGTCCGGTGGAGACCATGACCACCATGCGTCAGCACAGCAAGCTGACCATGGGGTGGTGCCTGGATTGCCATCGCAACAACAACTACGTCGGCGGCCCGGCCTTTAAGCAGGCCCAGGTTCAAGGTACCGCCAGTGATCAGCAGTTCGCGGTTGGCGCCGCCAACAACACGGCGGTGATCGCCCAGCAGGACCCGGATCCGGTGGTTGTGTGGCATGAACGCCAAGTCGCTGGCAAACAAGCGGCCGGTAAGGATGCCCATAAGGCTCCGGTCGAGATCCATGCCGCAGCGGCGGTCCCCGCTCCGACCACCGCCAAGAAGCTGGCGGACCTGATCGCCAAGCACCCCGAGTGGAACGGTATGCCGTCCTGGCGCGTCGCCAATCTTCCGGAAAGCCACAAAGTCCTCTACGGCAAGCCTGAATTCATGAATGCTCCGACCCAGTGCTCGACGTGTCACCAGTGAGCGCCCCGACCATGCCTAACGACGTCTGGAAATCCCCCGCCGACCGTGACGCGAGTCCGTTGGCCACCCGTGACGAGTTCGGCCCCGATGTGGCCGCAGCCATCGCGGATCTGCGTGAACGCCATGGCCTGGACGAGCCGTCCTGCCAGCCGGAAGGCCACGACCGGTTGCGCAGCGAACTCGCGGCCATGCTCCCCGGCGTCAATCGCCGGGGCTTCCTGCGCCTGACCGGCGCAGCGGCGGTGTTCGCCCTGGCAGCCTGCAATGAAAAGCACCCGGATACCCTGGTGCCCTACGCCGTGCAGCCCGAAGGCAGCACCATTGGCAATGCGACGTGGTATTCCACGGTGGTTCGGGATGCCGGCCAACCGGTGGCCGTGATGGCCAAGAGCTACGACGGCCGGCCGATCAAAATTGATGGCAATCCCGATTGCCCGGTGGGCCGCGGTCGGGCCGATGCCCGGACCCAGGCTGCCCTCCTGAACCTCTACGATCCCGACCGTTTCCAGGCCGGTCCCCAGAAGCGTGATGGCGTGGCCCTGGCCCCCACCACGTGGGATGCCGCCGATGCCGCCATCGGCACGGCCCTGAAATCCGGTGCCGTTGGTCTACTGACCGGACCTCTGGATGGTTTGGCCCATCGTCGTCTGCTCGCGGATCTGAAGGCCGCCCTGGGCGACCGGCTGGTCCACGCTGAATTCAGCGCTTTGTCCCGGGTTACCGAATCCACCGCCCGGGCCACCGCCTTCGGTGATGGCCGGATCCCCGCCTACCGCCTGGATCGGGCCTCCGTCCTGGTGACCCTGGGCTCGGACATCCTGGGCAATGGCTCCACGGGTCTTGGTGAGCACGTTGGCTTCGGCGAGCTGCGCCGCTTGAAGGACCAGGGCTTCGGCCAGGTCATCGCCTTCGAGCCCACCATGAGCCAGGTCGGCACCTGTGCCGATGTGCGGGTACGGGTGTCTTTCGACCGCCTCGCCCACGTGGGCTGGGCCATCGCGGAAGTTGTCGCCAGCAAGCTGGGCAAGGCCATCCCCGCCGGGGCCAAGGCCGCCCTCGACCAGGTCCGAGGCACCGATCTGGATGCCGCCCTGGGCCTCAAGGCCATCCAGGTCGACGGTCATCCCCAGTCGTCCATCGTCTTCGCCGCCGAGCGTCTCCTCGCCGCCAAGGCCGCCGGTCGCAATAGCTTGGTCTACGCCGGTGGCGTGGCCCACGAAAATGGCGGCGCACCCCTGCTGCTGGCCGCCCATTGGCTCAATGCCGCCCTGGGTAACGAAGGGGTCACCACCGAGGTCGCCCCCGGTACCGTGCTGGCCGAAAGCGGCCAGGCCGCAGCACTCTTGGCCGACTGCGCCAGCGGTCGGATCGGCACCCTGATCATCTGGGGTGCGGATCCCGTGTTCGCCCTCCCCGGCGCCGAGACCGCGATCGCCAAGGTGCCCGTGGTTGTCGCCCTGGCGGATCGCCTGGATGACACCGCCCGCCTCGCCCACTGGATCCTGCCCAGTCAGCATGCCCTGGAAAGCTGGGGCGATGCCGAGATTCGGCAAAGCGTGTTTGCCCTCCAGCAGCCGGTGATCACCGCCCTGTGGGACAACCGCTCGGCCGAAGAAAGCCTGATGGCCGCGGTCCTTGCCGCCGGTCTGTCCGCACCTTCCTTTGCCGTTGCCAAGGTCGCCGTGGCTTCGGCCAAGAGTGTGGTCACTCGCACCGACCTGTGGCATCCCCTGGCCCATGGCGTGAAGCCCTGGCGGGACTACGTCAAGGCTGTCTGGCTGGGCGAACTGAAGCCCCGCACGGGCAGCCTGGCTTCCGATGTGGCCTTCTGGAACAGCGCCCTGGCCACCGGGGTCATTGACCTGCAGGTCGCTGCGCCGACGCCGGTGTT
>CANIXE010000163.1 GCA_947470885.1 Planctomycetota bacterium | reverse complement strand
TGTTCCGGGAGCGCCGGCCTTGTTCCGGGAGCGCCGGCCTCCAGGCCGGCTCGGTGGAGCGCTGATCAG
This sequence comes from Planctomycetota bacterium, assembly GCA_947470885.1. Lineage (GTDB taxonomy): Bacteria > Planctomycetota > UBA11346 > UBA11346 > UBA11346 > CAIUVD01. Next base: position 5,658 of record CANIXE010000163.1, on the reverse strand, counting down.
GTGAATGGCGCTGGAAGGAAGTTATTTACTCGAGCCGGCCTGGAGGCCGGCGCTCCCGGGCCGGCGCTCCCGGGCGTCGATCAGCCGCCGGCAGCCAGGCGCAGCAGCAGGTCGTAGTGGTGTTGGCCCACCGGCACCACCGATAGGCGGGACCGTTTGAATAATTGCATGTCCGCGAGTTCCGGGATCTGGCGCAGGTCTGTCAGCGGCAGGACCCGGGGAAATTCTCGGATGAAGCGGACCTCCACCATCCACCACCGGGGATCCTCCGGGGAACTTTTGGGATCGTAGTACGGTGAGGCGGGATCGAAGGCGGTGTGGTCGGGGAAGGCGGCCTTGCTGACTTCCGCCAAGCCCGCTACGCCCGAGGGTTCCGCGTTGGAATGGTAGAACAGCACCCGGTCCCCCACCGCCATGGAGCGCATGTGGTTCCGGGCCTCGTAATTGCGGACCCCGTCCCAGGTGGTGGTGTTCGTGCGTTTCAGATCCGCCAGGGAACAGACGTCCGGCTCGGACTTCATCAGCCAGATCCCGGGTGCCTTGGCCACCGGGGATGTTTTTTTCGCGTTTTTAATCACTGAGGGCATGACGTGGTGCTGCTTTTTGGCTAGGAATGCCATTAATCCGTGCGGGTCCAGGGCAGGCGAGGCCCTGGCAGGGAGTAGCGGGACAGCGTCCCGCGAACAGCCCCCCCCCCCCCCGAGCGCGCCTGCGCGCGAGCGGGGACGGGGCTTGGTTGCGCGCAGCGCAACGCCCCGGCGTAGCCGGGGTCACGCCTGGTCGATCACCGCGAAGCGGTGACCTGCGCAGCAGGCGAGCCGCGGAGCGGCGATGTCGGGCAGGGGTGCAAGCCCCGCTAGTGAAGGGCATCCAGCAATTCCTCGGCACTGGTGACAAACCAGTCGGCGCCGGCCTTCACCTTCTCCCGGACGACGATCCCGCCGAAGCCGATGAAGGCATCCGCCGGTGGCCTGGCCTCCAGGTCGGTGGCGCCGTCCCCCACCATCACCAGGGGGTTGTAGCCGTGCTGCTTCTTCAGCGCTGTCAGAGCCGCGGCCTTGCCGCCGCTGCGGCTGGTGGGCTGGGCGGGGTCGAAGTCGGCGAAATTCCCCGCCGCGTCGAAGCGGATGACGTTGGCGATCACCCGGTCCCGGCTGATCCCCACCCGGTCGGCCACCGGTTCGATCATCGCCCGGAAGCCGCCGCTCACCAGCCAGACTGCGGTGCCCCGGGCGTGGAGGCGGGCGATGACCCGATCCATCCCCGGGGTGATCCGGGGCGGATGGGCCGCCAGGCAGTCCGCGAGGGATTGGCGGGTGGGCTTGATCAGGGCCAGGCGTTGGGCCAGGGCGACTTCGAAGGGCACGCTGCCCCCCATGGCGTTGGCGGTCAGGGCCGCCACCTGGGCGCCGACCCCGGCGAAGGCGGCGAGGACGTCGATGCCCTCGTCCTGGATAACGGTGGAATCCACGTCGAAACACACCGCTTGGGCGGTGCGCAGGGCTTGTTGGGCGGCGTTGCGGTCCATCGGGGCGCTCAGTTCGGCTTGCCCATCAGGTAGCCGATGATCCGGGCCAGCTCGGTCTTCATCTCCTGGCGGGGCACGATCAGGTCCAGCTGGCCGTGCTTGAACAGGAACTCGCTGGTCTGGAAGCCCTCGGGCAGCTCCTGCTTGATGGTCTCTTGGATCACCCGGGCGCCGGTGAAGCCGATCAGGGCCTTGGGCTCGGCGATGATGATGTCCCCCAGGCTGGCGTAGCTGGCCATCACCCCGGCCATGGTCGGATTGGTCAGAATGCTGATATAGGGCAGGCGTTTTTCCGCATGGCGGGCCAAGGCGGCACTGGTCTTGGTCATCTGCATCAGGGAGATCGCGCCCTCCTGCATCCGCGCCCCGCCGCTGGCGCTGAGGATGATCGCCGGCATCCGCGAGGCGGTGCTCTTCTCGATCATCCGGGTCAGCTTCTCGCCCACCACACTGCCCATCGAGCCGCCGTTGAAGTCGAACTCCATGACCCCAAGGCCCACAGCGTGGCCGGCCAGCTTGCCGGTACCGGTGACCACGGCGTCCTTCATCCCGGTCTTGGCCTGCTGCTGGGCGATGCGTTCGGGGTAGCTTTTGCCGTCGACGAAGCCCAGGGGGTCGCCGCTGGTCAAATCGGCGTCCCATTCGGTCCAAGTGCCTTCGTCGATCAGGCTGATGACCCGCCGGCGGGAGGGCATCTTGAAGTGGTGGTTGCACTCCGGGCAGGTGTCCAGCCGTTCCTCCACCAGGCGCTTGAAGACCGTCTTGGCGCATCCCGGGCATTTGAGCCACAGGCCGTCGGGAATCTTCTTCGGATCTTTGGTGGGGGTGGTGCGGCGGAGGCGTTCAAGAACCATGGGCGGGGACGGTATGGGATTTGGCGGGTGGGGAAGATGGAATGACCGCAACGTTCGGTCGTCCGGTCGTCCGGTCGTCCAATGATCCCAGGACCCATGTGGATCGATGGCACTGGGTAAGACCCCTGAGAGCCTTGTCTTTTGACGTCCGGACGACCGGACGACCGGACTACCGGACGTGCTATTGCGCCTTGACCCACCGTGTTTCGCGGGCATCGTTCCGCCCAACACATTTTCGGACTCTCCGAAAGCGTGGGCCGTCGGGCTCACGCTTTTTCGTTCAACAGGAGTCCGCCCGAGGTTGCCATGAGCGGTTCCCAGTTCCTCCAGCGCATCGACATCCTCGCCCGTGAACGCGGGCTCGACAAGGACGTCATCCTCGACCACATCGAAAAAGCTCTGCTCCAGGCCGCCCAGAAACGCTTCAGCGCCGAGGGGGAATTCACCCTGACCATCGATCGGGAGACTGGCGAGATCCGGGCCTTTGAAGACGACAAGCCGGTGCATCTGGAAGACCTGGGCCGAATCGTCGCCAATGTCGCCAAGCAGGTGTTCGTCCAGGGCTTGAAGGAATCCGAACGGGACATCGTCTACGAAGAGTTCGCGCCCCGGGCCCGGACCATCGCCAACGGCACCGTGGTCCGCGAAGAGCGCGGCCTGGTGATCGTCGCCATGGGTGGTCGCGCCGAAGCCATCTTGCCCAAGGAAGAGCAGATCCCCGGCGAAGTCTACCGCATCGGTGCCGTGGTCCGCGCCCTGGTCCTCCGGGTGGAAAAGAAGGGCCAGCGCGTGCGCATCGTCCTTTCCCGCACCCATGGCGACTTCGTGAAGGAGTTGTTCAAGCAGGAGATCCCGGAAGTCGCCGACGGCCTCATCGAGATCAAGGGCATCGTCCGTGAGCCGGGCCGCCGGACCAAGATCGCGGTCTCCACCCAGGACGCCCGGATCGACCCGGTTGGTTCCTGCGTCGGCATGCGCGGTAGCCGCATCACCAAGGTCACCGACGAACTGGGGGGCGAGAAGATCGACATCATTCCCTGGGCCGAAGATCCCGCCCAGTTCATCGAGAACTCCCTCAAGCCCGCCCGCATCCTGCGCATCAGCTATGACCACTTCCGGGACCGTGCCCGGGTCGTGGTCAGCCAGGACCAGCTTCCCCTGGCGATTGGCAAAGCCGGTCAGAACGTCCGCCTGTCGGCCCGCCTGACCCGCTACAAAATCGACGTGATGAGCGAAGAAAATGCGGCCAAGGCCAAGGCCCTGGGCAGCGAACAGCTTCAACGCCTGGTGGATGCCGGCCTGATGGATGACTTCCTCCGGGAAACCTTCCTCGACAATCACTTGGACTCCCTGGCCGTCCTGGCAGCTCAGACCAGCGAGGCGATCTGCGAGATCCTCGCCGACCAGCCCCTGGTAGCTGCCCAGGTCCAGAAGCTGGTGGTGGCCGCCAACGAGCTGCTGACTGACGAGCAGCGCGCCGACCGGGATGAGATCATCAAGCGTCGCGAAGAAGCCCAGCGCCGGGCCCTGGAAGAGGGCGATCGGGCCATTGCCGAGGCCGAGGCCGAGGCCGTCGCCGCCGCCCAGGCTGCCGGGCTTGATTCCGCCGCCGGAACCTGACGCTCCCGCTCGATTTGCGGTTGCCATCCGCCGCATCCGGCTGGCCGCCATCGACATTGTCCCGGATAGCATGTTCGTTTCTCTCTAGGTATTCGCCCCTTGGTTGTCTCTCCCATGAAGCTTCGCGATCTCGCCGCTGAACATAACCTCGACATCAAGCTGCTGCGCGAGGTGGTCGAGGACGATCTCGGCATCCCGCTGGCGAAGGGCGTGGACACTATCCTCCGTGAGGATCAGCAGGCGCGGATCCTGGCCTGTGAAGGCCTGACCACCGTCAGCGGTGAGGACTTCCGCCCGATCATCGCCAAGGAGTTTGAAGCCAAGCACAAGGCCAAGCTGGCGGCGAAGAAGGCTGCCGAGACTCGGAAGAAGAAGGTCGTCGAGGAAGACGAGAAGAAGAAGCAGGAAGAGACCGTCCGCCAGGATCAGGAACGGCGGAAGCACGAAGGTGAGCTCCGTCGCCGCCAGGCTGAGGAGGCTGCGCGAGCTGCTGCGGAGGCCGCCGCCGCCAAGAAGCGGGAAGCTGAATTGGTGATCCAACGGGAGGCCGAGGCCCGGCGTCTCGCTGCCGAGGAGGATCTCCGCCGTCGTGACGATGAGCGGAAGCGGATGTCCGCCGAGTTCGCGGCGATGCGTGCCGCCAGCGCCCCGGCCCCCAAGCCCGCCGCTCCCAAGCCGGCAGCCCCTGCCCCCGCTCCCGCCCCAGTCCAGATCCCTTCGAAACCCGTCGAAGTTGTGACGGCAACAGTGGCCCCCGCTGAGCCGGAAGTTCCAGAGCAAGTCCCGGTTTCGGATGCCCCGGTGGTGTCCACCCTGGTCGAGTCGTCGGGCGCTTCGGTTCCCCCGGTGGCCCGGACCCTGGCGGAAAGCCGCATCGGTCAGCAGATCCATGCGGAACAGACCAAGGCCCCGGAAGTCCCCCTGGCGGCGGTCCCAGAGACCGTGCTCAAGGCCACCAAGGGCATCGGCAGCAAGTTGGCCAACCTGGCCAAGCAGACCCACGAAAAGGCGGACCACTCGATCAAGGCCATTGTGCCCAAAGTTGTGGAGCCTGTTGCGGCACCGACCTCCACCGAGGGCCTGTCCCCCGAGGAGCGGCGCAAGCTGATCCAGGCCAACATCGCCCGCAACCTGGCGATGAAGAAGAGCGTTGAGCAGGCCAAGGCCCAGGCCCGCAAGCCCGGCTTCCGCCCCATCGACCGGACCAAGACCCCCGGCGGCCCCCCCGGGCCCAGTCGTGGTCCCGCCCGTCCGGGCGGCCCGCCCCGTCCCGGTGGCCCGCCCCGTCCGGGCGGCCCCGCCAAGAGCGGCCGTGGCCGTCACGCCCCCGACCTCCGCACCGATGCGGAAAAGGAAGAAGGCAAGGGCAGCCGGCGTTACCGTTCGACCTTGGACGAGGACATCTCGGGCGTTACCGAATTCGCCGTCACCTTGCCCTGCACGGTGCGCGAATTCTCGGAGGCCTCCGGCGTCAAGAGCAGCGTGGTCATCGCCAAGCTGTTCATGGCCGGGGTCATGGCCAACATCAACTCGGTGCTCGGCAGGTCCGAGGTCGAGCTGCTGGCCCAGGAATTCAAGAAGACCGCGACGATCACCGAGGCGAAGGACGCCGACGAGGTGGTCGAGGCCGAGACCCAGATCTTCACCGCCGACAAG
>CANIXE010000162.1 GCA_947470885.1 Planctomycetota bacterium | reverse complement strand
TGGTCGATGTATAAACCTAAATGCCGCATTGGATTTTTCACGCGGAGGCGCGGAGGCGTGGAGAACACCGTTCTTTCGCGCTTAACCAATGTCATCGACGGATCACCCTCCTGGTGAACGTCGATTTCTAGTCCAACCTCTTGCCTTCTCCGCGTTTCCGCGTCTCCGCGTGAATTCATCGCCGGATTTAGGATAAACAAACATTACAATGCGTGGATGTTAGGGACGCGACTGTTCACCAAGCATCACAAAAGAATAGCTGCACCTCTAAAGGCCATATTCAAGAAAAATTCAGCACGTTAATGACCGGATGGGATGAATTCAGCCCGGGTCAATTTCATGAATAATGTACTGTCTCTAAACGCGAGAACTCTTCGTAAACCGCTACAGTCATGGCGCTGATGCAATTGCCAGTGTTCGGAGAGCATCCGGCCGACACCCCCACATTGACGGGCGCGGCAATGACCTACCTCAAGGATACGCCCCCAGCTTTCGTCAGCGTGAACCACGGCCAAGCGCAGGACATGAGTGATGATCTTGCCAGCCAATGGCGTGAAGACGCCAGACAAGCAATGAGGAAAGAATCGGTAACAGAGCCATGAGTTAAACCGATTTAGGGGCAGCCAACTGAGACAGGCAGGTTAATGGAGGTTTCAAAATTTGTGCTGTCCCCACCATCCCGCCCCATGACCAGCACCGACCGCCCCCTGGTGGGCATCATCATGGGCTCCCGATCAGACTGGGAGACCATGCAGCACGCGGCGAAGATCCTTGAGGACTTTGCCATTCCCCACGAGGTCCGGGTGGTATCCGCCCACCGTACCCCCGACCTGCTGATGGAGTATGCCGGCACCGCCGAATCCCGGGGCTTGCTGGCGGTGATCGCCGGAGCGGGGGGCGCCGCCCACCTGCCCGGGATGGTGGCGAGCAAGACCGCCCTGCCGGTGATCGGCGTGCCGGTGCAGTCCAAGGCCCTCAACGGCCTGGATAGCCTGCTCAGCATCGTCCAGATGCCGGCGGGAATCCCGGTGGCAACAGTGGCCATCGGCGTCGCCGGAGCGACCAATGCCGGGCTGTTGGCGGCGTCCATCGTCGCCCACCTGCATCCCGGGGTGCGCGCCGCGCTCCATGCCTACCGCGCAAAACAGACCGCTAAGGTCCTGGCGGACAGCGATCCCCGGAAGCCCGCACCATGAGGCGCATCGGCTGTCTGGGAGGTGGACAATTGGGAATGATGCTGGGTCAGGCCGCCACCGACCTGGGGGTACGCCTGGTCTGCCTGGATCCCGGAGCGGAGCCGCCAGCTGCCCGGGCCGCCGGGCATGTCCGGGGCGGCTTTGCCGATCCCCAGGCGGCCCAACGCCTGGCCGAGGCGGTGGACGGGCTGGTGACCTACGAATTCGAGCACCTGGATCTGCCCACCGTGGCGTCCATCCCCGGCGAAGTCTTGCCGCCGGTGGCGGCCCTGGCCACGGTCCAAGACCGGCTGCGCCAGAAGGCGTTCCTCCGGGATCTCGGCCTGCCCACCGCCCCCTGGGCACCCCTGATGCACGGGACGGATCTGGCCGCGGCGGCCGCCGCCATCCCCGGGCGCGGGGTCCTCAAAACCGCCCGGGATGGATACGACGGTAAAGGCCAGGCCCGTTTGGCGGATGGTGCTGGTCTGCCGGCCGCCTGGGAATCCCTGGGCCGCAAGCCCTGTGTGCTGGAAGGATTCGTCACCTTCACCCGGGAACTGTCCCTGGTGGCCTGCCGGGGCCGGGACGGCCAGTGCGTGTTCTGGCCCCTGGCGGAAAACGAACACCGGGGAGGCATCCTGTTCACCAGCATCGCCCCCGCGCCCGGGGTGGATGCGACGACCCAACACACCGCCGAGGCCATGGCCCGACGCCTGCTGGAAGCCTTCGCCTACGTCGGCACGTTCACCATCGAATTGTTCGATACGCCGAATGGTTTGGTGGTGAATGAGGTGGCCCCCCGGGTCCACAACAGCGGCCACTGGACCATCGAAGGTTCTGCCACCAGCCAGTTCGCCAACCACTTGCGGGCCCTGCTGGGCCTGCCCCTGGGAGACACCGCACCCCGGGGCGCCTGCGCCATGGTGAACCTGGTGGGGGGCCTGCCGGATCCCGCCGCCCTCCTGGCGATCCCAGGGGCAAACCTCCATGATTATGGCAAGGATCCCCGCCCCGGGCGGAAGGTCGGCCATGTCACCCTGGTGGAACCGGACGCCGAGGCCTTGGCCCCCCGGCTTGCCGCGGTCCAGGCCCTGGCGGCGGCGGCCTGGCGCTGAACCGACGTAGCTTCAAGGATGCAAATGGTTGGAATTTGCTGGTGCGACCGGGGACATCGGCCGTTCCGGTGCTTCCACGCTATCCTCCACAATCGGTAAGACCGGCGCCGCCCGGCAGCGGGCCAGGAGATCCACCGCCAGGCTGCGTTGTTCCTCGGTGAGATCATCTAGGCGTAGGGCGTACAGCACGTCCTGGGCATCGCCTCGGCGGTCCAGGGCCATCAATGCCTGGGCCCAGCCCAGCCGTTCGGTCGGACCCAGGGGTACCCGGGTGCGTTCGCCCGCCTCCCGGAAATCCCGTTCGGCACCCGCCGCATCCTGGTGCTCCAACCGGGCCTGGGCGCGGATCGCGTAGATCCGGGCGACGTGCTGGGGGAATTCCCGCAATGCCTGGGTGAATACGTCTGCCTCCAACAGATCATCGGCTTTGGGCAAGGGCGGGGGGGGCGGATGGGCCTCGGCGTAGCGGTGTTCGATGATCGCCTCCACCAAATCCCGCATGCCCAAGGCCAAACCTCCTGACAGGATGGTGAATACCGCCACCAAACCGACCATCGCCAGAACCAGCAAGGAAAACAACCACGGCGGCCTGGTGATGACCCGGATCTCATCCACCGGCTCTTTGGGCAGTTGGCCGCTCCGGGACAATTCGGCGATCATCGCCTCCACGGTCGGCTCATTGGGAATCGCCAGGGTGGCGACTTTGGAATCCGAAGCCTGGCTCATGTGGTGATCCGCCTCAGGGCTGGGGAATCCATCCTGGTCAGACAAAACAGAGCAACCCCTGTGCCGATCAGCTCAGGAAATCTTGCAGGAGAGCCGCCCGCTCGGTGGCGGTGACGCCGATGGCCTGGGGATCCCGAAACAAAATGGGCAGGCTGGCGGCCTCCAGCTGCCGACGAACATCCGGCCGGGCGCCCACGACCCCCTGATTAGGGTGGGACCGGAACCAGGCGTGAACCCAGATGCCCACGGCGGCGATACCCCCCAGATCGATGATCTCGGCTTCGGGAAGCTCCTGGGGCCAGAGCAGTTCCTCTGGATCCAGCTCGCCCGTCCAACGGATGCACGATTCAGACATGGCTGCACTCCACCACGACTCCACCATCCGCCAACCAATTGATCCGTCGGGCCAGGGACCCCAGCATCTGCCGCACATCATCCAGATCCCGATGATCCGGCAGCAGGTCCCCGGTATCCAGCCAGGCCAACCATTGGGCCCCCTGCCGGTTGATCACCACCCGGCCTGCCGGCACGAGTTGGAGCAATTCCGCCAGGATCCGCCGGTGGATGAGCCCGGGGACCGACGGGCGCAGTTCCTCGTAGGCGTGGCGGGCTCCGGCGGGGTCCGACCATTCCGCTGTGCGGCTGGACCACGGTTCAATTTCCGCCCGGTCACCCCGGACCATCATCCGGCGCCCCCGATCAGGATCCACCAGATGGGCGCCCCGGCGCTGCATGACCTGGGTGCCCTGGCCCCCCGAAAGAGGCTCCAACACTCGGCGTAGGTCCTTGATGGACACCGGCTTGGTGAAAAAGTCCAGGGCTCCGAGGCGAAGCGCGATCACCGCATCATCGAAGGTCCCATAGCCAGTCATGAGGATGAACGGCACCGCCAGTTCCCGGGCCAGATCCAGACCGGCACCATCGGGGAGTTTGAGATCGCTGATCAGGGCATCCGGGCGACGCTGGGCCGCCAAGGCCCGACCTTCCGCCAGGGTGGAGGCGCCAGCCACGGAATCCCCGCCCCGGCCCAGGCCCCGGACCAGGGCCGAACGGATCGCATCTTCATCCTCGACGATCAAGATATGCACGGGGGCACGCTAGGGCGCAATGTCACCGGCGGAAGCCGCAAGACCTGCTGCGGACCGGCATTGCCCAGGTTTCGGGCGACCTACATTTCCGCCCTCCCATGCTCATTACCCTCCCCGACGGCAAGCAGCTTCCCTTCCCCCAGCCCGTGACCGGCCGCCAGGTCGCCGAGGCCATCGGCCCCGGCCTGGCCCGCAAGGCCATCGGCATCAAAATTGGTACCGAAATCCGGGACCTGGATCGGTTGATCGAAACTGATGCCACCGTCACCATCATTACCGCCTCCAACGAGAACCCGGACAGCCTGTGGCTGCTGCGCCATAGCGCCGCCCACGTCCTGGCCGAGGCGATCTGCACCCTCTGGCCCAAGACTCGCCTGGCCTATGGCCCGCCCATCGACGACGGGTTCTTCTACGACATGGCGATCATCGACGCCCAGGGAGAGCCGAAGGTCCTCACTGATGGGGATTTCGCCGGCATCGAGGCGAAGATGAAGGAGATCGTCAAGGCGGACCGGCCGTTCACCCGCTGCGACTATCCCGTGGCCGACGGCCTGGCCCGGACCGCCGGGGACAAGTACAAGCAGGACAACGCCGAACGGGCCATCGCCAAGGGCAGCGCCTCCATCAGCTTCTACACCACCGGCACCCCGGGAACCCACTGGGAGGACCTGTGCGCCGGCCCCCACGTGCCCAAGACCGGTGTTCTGGGCGCGTTCAAGGTGATGTCCGTGGCCGGAGCCTACTGGCACGGCGACCAGGCCAGCGACCAGCTGACCCGGGTGTACGGCACGTGCTTTGCCGACGACAAGGGCCTCAAGGCCCACCTCAACCGGATCGAGGAAGCCAAGAAGCGGGACCACCGCAAGCTCGGCAAGGAAATGGACCTCTTCCACGTGGATGAGGAAAATCCCGGCCAGGTGTTCTGGCACCCCAAGGGCTGGTCGATCTACCGCACACTCGAAGACTACGTCCGGGCCAAAATCCGGGCCAATGGTTACGTGGAAGTGAAAACCCCCAGCGTCATGCCCAAGAGCCTGTGGGAACGTTCCGGCCACTGGGACAAGTACCGGGACAACATGTTCACGACCGAGAGCGAAAAGCGGGAATTTGCCCTCAAGCCGATGAATTGCCCGGGGCATATCGAGATCTTCAAGCAAGGCCTGAAGAGTTACCGGGACCTGCCCCTGCGCATGGCGGAATTCGGCGCCTGCACCCGCAACGAAGTGTCCGGTGCCCTCCACGGCATCATGCGCGTCCGGGGCTTCGTCCAGGACGATGCCCACATTTTTTGCACCGAGGACCAGATCCCCGGGGAAGTGGCCGACTTCGTCCGCCTGCTGAAGGAGGTCTACCTCGATTTTGGCTTCGGCGACGACAGCATCATCGTCAAGTTCAGCACTCGTCCGGCCAAGCGGGTGGGCACCGACGCCCAGTGGGACAAGGCCGAGGGCGCCCTGGCGGACGCCTGCCAGAAGGCCGGCCTGGGTTACACCGTGGCCCCGGGTGAAGGCGCGTTCTACGGCCCCAAGCTGGAATTCACCCTGGTGGACGCCTTGGGTCGCCACTGGCAATGCGGTACCATCCAGGTGGACAGCCAGCTTCCCAGCGGCGAGCGCCTGAATGCCACCTTTGTCGGCGAGGACGGCGGCAAGCAC
>CANIXE010000161.1 GCA_947470885.1 Planctomycetota bacterium | reverse complement strand
TGGACGACCGGACGACCGGACGACCGGACTGGCGCCGCAAAGAGCGCTCCGTCATGGACATCCGGCGTTCCATTGCGGCGCCCTGGGGCATCCTGGGCCTGCTGCTGGTGACTTCGTTCCTTGCTGCGATGGACTCCAAGGACCCTGCCTGGGCCTATTTGGATGCGCCTTCAGCTGACAATCCCCACCCCGGAATGAATGAATCTGGTACCACTTGGGAGGACCGCAGATTTCTCGTCGCTGGCGAAGACCAGGGTGTGTTGGCCGGCAAGATTGAAGCTGCCATCGCCGCAGCCAAGAGTCCCGAGCAGGTCAAGAAGGACCTGGACCAGTACGGTGTGCGCAAAGGGTGGGAATCACGGGGCGGGGATCTGCCGGCCCCCCTCGCGGGAAGCGAATTCGCCGCCATCCCCCCAGGTTCCCAATACCTCCGGTCCGGGCTCCTGCGGGCCACAGCTGCCGGCCGGGTCAGCCTGCGCATCGTAAGCTGGGGTTGGGCCTCGGTGAGCCTCAATGGTCGCCGCGTTTGGTCCCAGGAGGCGGGCAAGGCCCCGATCGATGCCGGACTGGTGCTCCTGGACCTAGACCAAGGTCCCAACCAAGTGGTGATCAACAGTGGTCCGACTCCGGTGTTCGCCATCTTGACCACCCGTACCGCCCAACGTGTCGGCGCGTTCCTGGCGCCCCTGTTCGCCGCCGATCCCGTCGCCTTCGCCTGGTTCGATCCCTGGCTGGAAAGACTCTCCGTTGCGCCTCAAGGAGATCCTCTGATCGCCCTGCTGCGGGACGTGGGGACCCAGGCCGTGGCGGAATTGCATCAACGGGGCGATGCCACGGCGGCCCTGCCGGAAGCATCAAGCCTGGGGGAGTTGACCCGGACCGTGCTCCGCCTCGGTGCGCGCCGTCGGGCCCTGCGGCTCACGGAACTGCGCAGCCAAGCTCCGGTCATCGCGTACGCCGTCCACCGCGATTACGCCCAAGTGTCGTTCTTCGCCTACACCGAGGGTCTGTCCGACGCCCGGGCCGAGCGCCATTTCCATCCCGGCTCGGCCCTGCGCCTGGTGGATCTCAGCGCCGGTGAACCGGTGCAACGGACCCTGATCGACGATCCCCGGGGGATGATCCGGGACCCCGATGTCAGCCATGATGGCCAGTCCCTGCTGTTCGCCTGGAAGAAATCGGACCGCAATGACGACTTCCAGCTGTACGAAATGGACCTGGGCACCCAGGCGGTGCGCCAGCTCACCCATGACCTGGGGACAGCGAACCTGGAGGGCGCGTACCTCCCCGATGGCGGCATCGTCTTCGCCTCGACCCGGGGTGAGCACAGCGTGCCATGTTGGCGGACCGAAGTCACCAACCTCTACAAGATGGACCGGGACGGCACCTTCATCCGCCGCCTGGGGATCGATCAGGTGCACACCCTGTATCCCAAGCCCACCGACGATGGGCGGATCACCTACACCCGCTGGGATTACAGTGACCGGGGCCAGGTGTTTCCCCATCCGCTGTTTCAGATGAACCAGGACGGCACCGGCCAGGCGGCCCTTTACGGCGCCAGCTCCTGGTTCCCCACCTCCAAGCTCCACGCCCGGCAGATCCCCGGGACGACCCGCTTCCTCGCCATTGCCGCCGGCCACCACACCCCGCAAAGCGGCAAGGTCATCGAAATCGATCCCGCGGAAGGGCGGGACGAGGGCAAGGGTGTGCGCTTCCTCGCCCCTCCGGGCGACCACCCCTATGAGCGCACTGATCGGGCCATGCAGTCCGGGGCGCTGTTCGCCCATCCCCACCCCCTGGCCAACCAGACCTTCCTCGCCGCCCACCTACCGGCGTCCCGGCTGGTGCGTCGATTCGATCTCTACTGGTTCACCTACGACGGCGGACGTGAACTCCTGGCCGCCGATGAAGGGCAACTCAGCAGCCTGTACCCAGTCCCCGTCCGAGTCAGACCCCGGGGCCACCTCCGGCCGGATCTGGTGGACCATGCCCGTCAGGATGCGGTGATCTACCTCGGGGATGTCTACCAGGGCCCGGGACTGGCCGGAATCCCCCGGGGCACCGCGGATCGCCTGCGGGTGGTGGAAGTCCGCTATCGCAGCGCCACCGTGGGCCCCGGGGTGCGTAACCAGGGGCCCGGCGGGGCTTCGGACAATGGCACGCCCATTGCCATTGCCCAGGGATCGTGGGATGTGAAGGCGATCATCGGCGATACGCCGATCCGCGCCGATGGCTCGGTGCTGGTGCGGATCCCGGCCCTGAAATCCGTGTATTATCAGATTCTGGACCGCCAGGGTCAGGTGATCCAGACCATGCGCACCTGGGACAACCATCAGCCCGGCGAAGTGAAATCCTGCACCGGTTGCCATGCCTCTCCGAACAGTGCCGCACCCAGCGTACCCTCCGGGGGAACTACAGCCTGGGCCAACCAGGGACCGGCGTCCCTGACCCCCTTCAAGGCCACCGGCTGGGAAGGCTTCAGCTTCCCCCGCCATGTCCAACCCATCCTCGACCGCAACTGCCTGTCCTGCCACCAGGGCAAAGATCCCGGGCGGATCGACCTGCGGGGGGATGTGATCGACCTGGAACCCTCCATCGGCCGGGCCTGGAGCCGGGCCTACACCCAACTAACCGGGTCGGTCCTCCGCCCGGATGGTCATTACAGCGGCAACCCGGATGGTCCGTGGGTCAAGTGGATCAACAAGATGAGCGAACCCACGCCCCTGACACCCTATGGGACGGGCTCGGCCAAAAGTCCGTTGATCAAGCTGCTGCGGGATGGCCACCACGGGGTCACCTTGACCAAAGACGACTCCGAGACCCTGGCCGCCTGGATTGACCTGTTGGTGCCCTTCGCCGGAGAATACCACGAAGCCACCACCTGGAACGAGAAGCAACGGGGCTATTACGACTACTACGAGGACAAACGCCGCCTGAACAAGCAGGCTGAAGCGGCGGATCTCGGTCGCCACCTGGCGGGAACGGACCGCACCGCCTGGCTCCAGGCCGAGATGCCCCAGGTCCGGGTCTCCCTCGCCGGCAAGGCCTCCTTCACGGCGGACGTGGCACCAGGCCAGCTGGCCGCCGGCCCCGTGACCCTGACCCTGCCCGGCCTGCATCCAGGGGACACCCTGACGTTCACGGGTGCCCCGCGCCTGCGGATCACCGTGGGCTCCCTGGCCGAGGCCGAGGTCGTCCTGCCGGGAAACACCTTTACCTGGACCGCCGATCCTGGACTGGCCCGGGCCCTGCCCCCCGCCCTGCTGGACGGTTCACCGTTGAGCGTGCGCATCGCCGGGGTCCGGGATGCGCAACGGGGCGACTACCGCAACTTGGCCCGCAATCCCCTGGCCCCAGTCCTCGCCCCCGGTGCAACCCCGCCGGTATTCCCCTGCGCCACCGCCACGAGTGAAACCCGGGGCGATCCGGTGTTCCGCGCCCGCAATGCCATCGATGGTCAGACGATCAATGGGAAGCATGGCGGATTCCCCCACCAGTCCTGGGGTCCGGATCGGGAGGCAAAGGATCCGGGATTCACCGTGGCCTTCGGGCGCAAGGTGCAGATCGATCGGGTGGATCTTTTCCTGCGGGCGGATTTTCCCCACGACCAGGCCTGGGCCCGGGGTGAGCTGTGGGCGGATGGCACGAAGATCGCCAATCTGCACCTGTCCGCCTCCGCCGCCGTCCAGACCACCAGCTTCCCCCCGGTGGAATGTGCAACCGTGGAATTGCGGAACCTGGTTCCCGGCAAACCCGGCTGGTGCGCCCTGAGCGAAATCCAGGTCTGGGGCCTCGATGCCGATCGCACCCCCGCAAACCGGATCCTGGCGGCTAAGTCCGCCGGCCTGGCCCAAGTTCCCCTCCAATGAAGCTAAATGCTGCATTGGATTTTTCACGCGGAGGCGCGGAGGCGCGGAGAACACCGTTCTTTCGCGTTGAACCAATGTCATCGACGGATCACCCACCTGGTGAACGTCTATTTTGGGTTCAACTTCTTGTCTTCTCCGCACCTCCGCGTCGCCGCGTGAATCCATCGCCGGATATAGGATGAATCCCAGGAGTGGAGATGGGAGGCGGTGTGTGGGTGAGGACCCCGGGAACGCTGAACCTCAACGCCGCAAATGAGCGGATTATCCTAATGCATGGATTTTCACGCGAAGGAGCAATGGAGCGAAGGCGCGAAGGCGCGAAGGCGAGGAGAATACCGTTCTTTCGCTGAACCAACGTCATCGACGGATCACCCACTTGGTGAACGACGATTTCTGGTTCAACCTCTTGTCTTCTTCTCGTCTTCTCGTGAATCCATCGCCGGATTAAGGCATTTTTGCCCCGCTGTAATTTCCAAGGTATTGCCTCGCCGGTGATTCACCCAAAGGCGGCAGCTGGAAACCCGCGGGATGCGCACCCGCTGCGTTTTCCTGGCTGAACCTCCCTTACGGCTTCTGCCACACCCGCACATAATCGACCCGGAGCTCGGCCGGGAACAGCGCCTCGTCGATGCCCTTCTGACCGCCCCAGACACCGCCGATGGCCAGATTCATCAGCAGGTAATGGGGCTGGTCGAACGGCCAATGATCCCGGCCTTGGCCATCATTGGCAAAGGCGAACACCGGTCGGCCATCGAAGTACCAGGTCAGGGCCGACTGGGTCCACACCAGGCCATAGCGATGGTAATCCGCCCAGACCCGGGGCTCGGTGATCCGGGTGCCCCGCTGGGTCTGCTTGGTGTGGTTGAAAGCCATGGTGTGGACGGTGAAATGCACCAGCTCAGGATGCATGCCCACGTATTCCATCAGGTCGATTTCACCGCAGGCGGGCCAACCCGCGGTGGTGATGTTGTCGCCCAAGGTCCACAGCGCCGGCCAAGTCCCCCGGCCGGGGGGTACCTTGGCCCGGATCTCCGCCTTGCCCCCAGTGAAGGAGAACCGGCCCTGGCTGGTCAGACTGGCAGAAGTGCAGGGCGCGCCTTCCCAGGGTTCCCGCCGGGCGGTGATGATCAGGCTCCCTTCCAACACCCGGATATTTTCCGGTCGGTCGGTATAGAATTGGGCCTCGCCGTTCCGCACCAGGCCCTTCTCATAGGTCCAGCGGCTGGGATCAGGCCGGCCCGCCTCGGTAAATTCATCACCCCACCGCAGGACCCATTCCGGATCGTCGTAGGCCGCGATCGCTGCGGGGACATCCGGGACGGTGGCCGTGGCTGCTCCTCCCAGATCTTCCGCCGCTCCGGCAGACACCCCCAGGGCACAGACGCACAGGAAGACACGGGACATCACGGATCCTTTCTCCGGTGTGAACCTCGAACCAAGCTATCTCCCGCAAGATCGGTACCAGTTCTCGGGAAAATCCACGACTTTACCTGTGGGTGTCACCGATTGGCCGTGGTCGCCAGGTCCACCAGGCGCAGGGCCCGACTACCCGGGGGCTGCTCGATCCGGCCGCTAGCCAGGAGTTCCGCCACCGCGGCCTTGAACCGGGCCGGTTCCCAGGCCAGGGCATCCCGCAGGGCTCGACTACTGATGGCGGTCCGATCCTGGGGCAGGGCCGCCCGCAGCTGTTCAGCATCCAGCCCCGGGGCGGCGGTGGCCGCGGTGGGAACCGCCGGCGTGCCTTCGTCGCAACCTTCCGGACCGCTGATCCGAAGGCGGCTGCGACCGTTGCCCTGGGGTCGCACTTCGATGCGGTGGGCCAACCGTTCGTGGAGGGCGCCGACATGGCTGATGACCACGATCTGGGTGCCCTGCTCCTGCTGGAGCCGTTCGAGAATCG
>CANIXE010000160.1 GCA_947470885.1 Planctomycetota bacterium | reverse complement strand
GCCACCAGCGTTCCTGGCCATCCGCCAGGCGGTGGGCCACCAACACACCATCGGCATAGCCCACGGCCAGGGGGCCTCCGGGCGAGGCCGCACCACCGACCAGGGTACCCCGGGCCCGCCGCGCCCGTTGTTTCCTGGCGACCATGGAGGTACCGCCAATCAGGCTGGTTTTCCCCGGGGTCGGCAGCGTCTGGGGCTGAAGTCGGGCCAGGGCCCGTTCCGCCAGATGATGCAACCCGACTTCCAGGCCGGGGACCAGGGCAA
Source organism: Planctomycetota bacterium (assembly GCA_947470885.1). Taxonomy (GTDB): domain Bacteria; phylum Planctomycetota; class UBA11346; order UBA11346; family UBA11346; genus CAIUVD01. Next base: position 5,507 of record CANIXE010000160.1, on the reverse strand, counting down.
GGGCCACATCCGGGGTCTTGCAGGCCGCCTGGTACGAGGCGATCGCGGTGGTCCGGTCCCCCCGGCGTTCGGCGGCTCGCCCCTGCCACCAACCCGCTTCGCCGGCGAGATCCGGCAGGGCCACCACCAACCGAGCGAGACGCTGGAGATCTTCCGGGGCAGGATCCGCCCGGTCCAGACGGCGACGGAGCAGAGTCATCGCCCGCCGGGCGGCCTCTGCCGGGGCGCCCCGATTGAGGGCCTCCTGGAACAGGTCCAGGGCCCGGGTGGCTTCTCCGGTGGCGGCGGCGAGGGATGCGAGGGAAACCACCGAGCGATAATCCTTAGGATCCGCAGCGGCGGCGGCTTGAAGCCGGGTGGTCACCGCCACGGTGGCTCCGTGGCCGACCATGGTGGTGCTGGTGGGCTCCGTACTGGTGGCCAGGATCAAAACTTCCCTGGTGGCCGAGACGGACACCGGCTGCTCCAGACGACGGGAGGAACGCAGCAGGCCGGTTTCCCGATCGAGGGTGAGCAAGGCCTCTTTGCCGCTGATCAGGAAGCTGTCTGAACCGAGGACCGCCTGGGTTTCGGTGGCACCCGCCCCCGGAGCAATCCACCGGGGTTTGTTGGTGGCCAGATCCAGGGCGACCAGGCGGGCACTGGAGAGCAAGGCGATCCCGTCCCGCAGACCCAAGATGTCCCCATCGGCCCCGTCACCGGTGTAGGGACGGGGGGGAGCGGCACCTTCCAGGATCAGGACCACCCCTGGCAGATCCACCGGACAGATCACGCAGGACTTGCCATCGGTGGCCAGCGAACCCAGGCGGCGATGGCCCACGGTCGGGGCATCGCCGGCGGGATCAGCCCCCCGGTAGGACCACACCCGGGCCACCACCCCGGTCGTGTCCAGGCGGGCGATCACTCCCCCATTGGAGAGTACCACCAAGCCGTCAGCGGTGACCACCAGGGCAGGCACCAGAGGGCTTTGCTGGTCGATGGCGAACATCCAGGCCCGGGGCGACCCCAGGCGACCGACGGTGGTATCCCACGCCAGGGAGCCGGTGGCCAGGTCGAACGCCAGGACCCGTAGGACCGCGCCTTCGTTGTCCTGGACCACGGCAGCGGTGATCGCCAGGCGATCCTGGATCACCGGCGCGGCGACAATGGGATTGAAGCCCAGGCTGGGAGTGGCGGTGCGCCAGCGTTGGTTGCCCTGGGTATCCGCCGCAACCAGCACGATCCGTTGCTGATCCAGGACTCCGACGGCGACGAAGAGATCCTTGCTGGTGGCGGGAATCGCCTGGCGCCGGGCCAGGGGAGTGTTGCCCACAGCTAAGGAGGGCGCCACCTGGGCCCCCACCAGATGGTCAACGATGGTGAGGCTGCGCCCGTCCGCCAACCCCACCGTGTCCGCCAAAGGCGAGGATAGACCAGGGATTCCTACCATCGGCATCTGGGTGTTCACCCGTTTCATCCGAGGTGGCACCGCTGGTCGGAGTTCGATGCCAAGACGCCAGATTTCCGGGGCGTCCGCAAGGGCTGTGATCGACCCCAGGCTGGGTTGGGCGACGAGCCTATCGGCGGCGGCAAGCCGGGCCTGACGGGCTGGTATCCCAGTATCCCCGGCCTTCTGCGCCAGAGCTACGAACCGGCCCAGACGGCCCGCATCCCAGGCGCGATCCGCGAGCATCCGCGCGGCTGACACCGCCGCCGGAGTCCCCAGATAGGTTTGGGCGACCAGGGCCAATTCGTCATCGCCACGGGCCAACGCCAGGCGTTCCGCAGCCTGATCCCGCCAAGTTTGGGCGTACTTCGCCGCTAGTCCGGTCTGGTTCAAGGCATCGGCGAGGATTTCCGCCAAGGGTTTGGCTTCCGCCCCACCCCGGGGTTGGATCAAGGCGGCACCGTGCCGTTCCAGTAAATCCCGGACCCGTTGAATCAGCGCGGCGGATTCCCCGCCAGTACCGATTTTTGCCAAATCATCCAGGACCTCCGCCACTTCTTTGCGCACCGCGAACGGGGTGGCCACGGGAATCTCGACCCCATGGGCGGCCAAGGTGGCGAGGGACAGGAGCAGGGGGATGATGGGCCGGCGCACGGTGGCGGATGATGATGGGTTCGGAGGGGAAGGAATATGCGAAATGAGGAATGCTCGAGTGCTCGAATGTTCGAATGCTTGCGGGTTGGCGGGGGGAGAGGGGGTGCCATGCTGTGGGCGTGCAACTGTTCCTGTTCGCCCTATTGGCCCTGATTCTGGCGGTGTTCCAGCATGCGTGGTGCGCGGCCTACTGGTGGACGCCGGACCTGGGTCTGGCCCTGGTGGCCTGGGCGATGGTGGATGGGGACGCCAAGGGGATGCCGGACCGGGCGTTCGTCGCCGGTCTGGCCCGGGACCTCGCGGAACCCGGGGGCTGGGGCTTCCACCTGCTGGTTTACCTGGGCCTGGCCTGTGCCCTGCTGCCCGTCCGGGACCTTCTGTTCCGCCAACGGTTCGCCGCCTGGGCGATGTGGTCGGGGGTGGCATTTCTGGTCCAGGTGGGCGCCGAGATCGCCTGGTCCGGCACCATCGGCGAGCGCACCGGCTGGCCCCTGGTGATCCAGGGCATTGGTACGGTCCTTACCGCCGTGGCCGTAGGTTGGCTGTTCGGTGGCCTGCCCGCCCGTTGGCGCCTGGTGCCAGTGGCCGGGGCGTAATCGCTCTCCCAAAGAACTTCCCCAACTTCGCTGGGGTTCTGGCCTCGCCGGAAGGGTCGGCTTCGCCGCCCGAGTTCTTGTTAAAAACAGGGGTTGCGCCCCCCGCTCCATTCCGGGCCTAACGGCCCTCCACCCCCCCAGCAACCTGCGGCGGCTCACCGCTGGCAGGCTGGGCACCACGTCGTGGTCCGGCCGGCAAGCTGCATCCCCTTCAAGGTGGCGCCACAGTGCAGGCAGGCCTTCCCCGCCCGGGCGTAGACCCGGAAGGCGTGTTGAAAATAGCCCGAGCCGCCGTCGGTGGTGGCGAAGTCGCTGATCGTGCTCCCGCCGGCGGCGATGGCTTCGTCCAGCACGGTGCGGATGGCCCGGGCCAGGGCCTCCCATTCCGCCGGTTTCACCCGGTGGGCCTTCCGCTTGGGGGAGATCCCCGCCCGGTGGAGGGCCTCCTGGGCGTAGATGTTGCCCACGCCCACCACCACCGCCTGGTCCATGATCACCGGCTTCACCGCCTGGGTTCGGCCTTGGGCAGCGGCAGCCAATGAAGCTCCACTGAATCCCGGGTCCAGGGGCTCCTGGCCCAGGATCGCCAGATCTGGGCTGGTCGCCCCGGTCGCCACCAGGTCGATGACCCCGAAGCGCCGGGGATCCCGGTAGATCAGGGTCGGGCCATCCGCCAAGCGCAGGTGCAGATGGTCGTGGGGCCGGGATGTGCCGTCCGCCACCCGCCAGGTGCCGGTCATTCCCAGGTGGCTTAGCAGCAGGCCTCTGTCAGTCGGAATCAGCAGCCATTTCGCCCGCCGTCCCACCCGGGCGATCTTGGCCCCGGCAAGCGTGCTCAAGTTCGCCGGAAAGGGCCGGCGCAGGCCTGCCCGCAGGGGGATGATTCCAGCGATGACCCGGCCATCCAGGTGCAAGGCCAAGGCCCGGCGGACGGTTTCGACCTCGGGCAGTTCGGGCATCAGAGGGCCTGGGGGCCGGGCAGCGAGGGCGGTGTCGGGACCGCAATCTGCACCGGTACGAACACCGACACCCACGAGCGCCCGTACAGGCGGTGGGCATCTTTGCGCAGGGTCCGGGGCAGGGGGGGCAGGTCCTGGCCCCGTTCGCCCCGAATGACGAATCGGCCCTTGGGCCCCAGGCTGGCGGCGGCCAAGCTCAGCAGTTCCGCCAACTGGGGATCAGCGGGAAACCAGGGAAACGGCGGATCAGCGAATATCAGATCGAGATTCTTCAGCAGGGGCAGGACCGCCTGAAAGGGCCTGGCCTGAAGGCGCACCTGGGGCGGATTGCCGCAGTTCCGCAGATTGGCCAGCAGGGCCGGCTGGGCGTGGCGCCCGGCCTCGATCAGATGCACTTCCACCGCACCCCGGCTGGCGAATTCCAGGCCCACGGACCCGGAACCGGAACAGATGTCGGCGCAGCGCAGCCCGGTGAAATCCTGGCCCAGGAAATCCATCAGAGACTGCTTGATCCGGTCGGGCATGGGCCGGGTATCCAGACCCGGGGGGGCGATCAGCTTCCGGCCGCCCCAGGCGCCGGCGATGATCCGCAGGTTGCCGATCATGGAAAATCCTTCATCCGGCGAATTCCGCCAGGTCGTCCCAGAATCCGGGGTAGGTCTTGGCGGTACAGGCCGGGTCGGTGATGGTCACTCCGCCGGCGATGGCCCCCAGAACGCCGAAGCTCATGGCCATCCGGTGGTCGGCGTAGCATTCAATGGCCGCCGGCACCAGAGGCTTGGGGGTGATCCGCAGCCAGTCGTCCCCGTGGTCAACATCCTGGCCCAGTCGGCGCAGTTCGTTCACCGTGGCGATTAGCCGGTCGGTCTCCTTGATCCGGATGTTGGCGACGTTGCGGATGGTGGTCGGACCGGCGCACAGTGGAGCGATGGCCGCCAGGGTCATCACCGTGTCGCTGATATGGTGCATATCCACGTCGATGCCGGTGAGCTGGCCGTTGCCGGTGACCGTGGTCACGTGGGTAGAGCGTTCAACGGTGGCCCCCATCCGTTCCAGGACATCGACGAAGCCGTAATCACCCTGCAGGCAGCCGGCGGTGAGGCCATGGACGCTGATGGTGTGGCCCCCAGCGGCGGCCAGGGCAAAGGGGTAGCTGGCGGAGCTGGCGTCAGGTTCGATCCGGGTGCTCCGGGGGCGGTAGCTGGCGCAGCGCCGGGCCTTGAAGCCGTCCGCGGTCTCCTCCACCAGGCCACCGAAATCCGCCACCATTCGCCGGGTCATGTCCACGTAGGGCCGGCTGACCAAGTGTCCGTCGATGCCAATATTCAGGTCCCCCGCCAGGCCGGCGACCAGCAACAATGCCGTGAAATACTGGCTGGATTTATCCCCACGCATGCGCACGGACGGGGCCGTCCAGGTGCCCCCGTGGATGGTCAGGGGCGGGCAGCCCGTGGGGCAGTCCACCCGGATGCCCAGTTGGCGCAGGCCCTCCACCAGATCGGCGATGGGCCGCTTGGCCATGTGCTGGTCCCCCACCAACGTTGTGGCCCCGGGCAATAGGGCTGCGACTCCCGCCAGGAAGCGCACCGTGGTGCCGCTGTTGCCGACGAACACGGGATCCGCTGGGGGCTTCAGGCGGGACCGTCCGCCATCGATGATTAACTGTCCGGGGGCGCCATCCCGGATGGCCACGCCCATCGCCGTCAGGCCTTCCCGACAGCGGGCGGTGTCATCGCTTTCCAGGACGTTTTCCAGGATGCTGGTGCCCTCTGCCAACGCGGCGAGGATCAGCGCCCGGTTGGTGACGCTTTTGCTGCCCGGCACCGGCCAGGTGTAGCGACGTCCGGGGGCGATGGGGGTAACGGTCAGTGG
>CANIXE010000159.1 GCA_947470885.1 Planctomycetota bacterium | reverse complement strand
GATCCCCGGGGTCTGCCGCCACGCGTGGATGCGGAACCTGCTGCCGGATTGTGATGTGGTGCATGTCCCCGACGACCTGCCGGCGGCCCCGGAATTGCATCCCCGCTTCTGGGATTTGTGGCTACCGGTGATTCACCGGGCGGTTCCCGAACCCATCGATGTGGTCTTCACCAGTGAGGACTATGGACCGGAACTCGCCCGACGGGTCGGGGCGGAACATATGGTGGTGGATCGGCGACGGGACGGCGTGCCGGTGTCCGGGACGGCGATCCGTGGGGATCCCTACACCCATTGGCGGCATCTCCCCGGGGCGGTGCGTCCGTGGTATTGCCGCCGGGTGGTGGTGTTCGGCCCGGAAAGCACCGGTAAGACCACCCTCGCCCGGCGCCTGGCCGAACATTACCGGACGGTGTGGGTTCCCGAGTGGGCCCGGGGCCATCTGGATGCCTTCGGCGGGCGCTGCCAACCCCGGGATATCGCCCTGATCGCCCTGGGCCAGGCCGCCAGCGAGGACGCCCTCGCCCGTCAGGCGGAACGGGTTCTGATCTGCGACACCGACACCTTGACCACCACCATCTGGAATGAGGTCTATTTCGGCGAGACCCCCGGGTGGATCCAGGATCTGGCCCGCCAGCGCAGCCATGACCTATACCTGCTCTGCGATATCGACGTCCCCTGGGTCGATGATGGCCAACGGGACATGCCCCACCGTCGGGAGGAATTCCTTCGGCGCTGCCGGGACACCCTGGAGCGGTATCAACGACCGTACGTGCAACTCAGTGGAAGCTGGGAGCGCCGATTCACTGCCGCCGTTACCGCCATCGACCGCTTGCTTCGGCCATTGGCCGAAGGACTGCCCATCGCCGCCCAAGTCCGCATCACCGCCGAACTCACCGCCGGAGGCTGCCCATGATCGCTACCCTGTATGCCGGACGTTTTCTGGAAATGGTCCAAGATGACCGCTGGGAATTCGTCCGACGACGGAACGCCTCGGCGGTGGTGGGCATCATCGCCGTCACCCCGGCGGGGGAGCTGCTGCTGGTGGAACAATTCCGCATTCCCGTGGGCGCCCGGGTAATCGAGCTTCCCGCTGGGCTGGTGGGGGATGAACAGGCGGACGAAGATCTCGCCACCGCCGCCGCCCGGGAATTGGGGGAGGAAACCGGCTGGGAGCCCGCCGTCTGCACCGTGGTGGCCCGGGGCCCATCCTCGGCGGGGCTTACCAGCGAGGTCACCACCCTGGTCTTGGCCACCGGCCTGCGCCAAGTCAGCGCGGGGGGCGGTGTGGCCGGGGAGAATATCACCGTCCACCGGATTCCTCTGGCCCGGGTTCCGGAGTGGCTGGCGGAACGGGCTGCGTCCGGGGTGCTGATCGATCACAAAATCTACGCCGGCCTGTGGTGGTTGAGTCGTCAGCCATGACGAATTACGCCTCCCTGCTATCAGTAGAGTCTCGGTACGCCGGCTGCCTGCTGGGCACCGCCCTGGGGGACAGCTTGCTGCTGCCCGCCGAGGGCCTGGGCCGACGGCGGATCGCCCGGAATTTCCCGGGTCCCCTGCGCCATCGTCTGGTGTTCGGTCGGGGCATGGTCAGCGATGACACCGAGCACGCGTTCCTCACTGGCCAGGCGTTGCTGGCGGCGGGAGACGATCCCGGGCGGTTCGCCCGCGCCCTTGCTCGTCGCCTCCGCTGGTGGCTGGTATCTCTGCCCGGTGGCTGCGGCCTGGCCACGGCCCGGGGGCTGATCCGTTCGTGGGTGGGGTTTTCCCCGGAACGCAGCGGCGTGTGGTCGGCGGGCAATGGCCCGGCGATGCGCTCCGCCCTCATTGGCGTGCGTTGGGCGGAAGACGCTCCGCGGCGCCAAGCCTTCGTCCGGGCCTCGACCCTGATCACTCATCGGGATCCCAAGGCCATCATCGCCGCCCAGGCTGTGGCCGAAGCCGCCGCCTGGATCCTCCGGGGCGATTCCCGGGATCAGTTGCTGGCGATCTGGAGGCAGGGGGCGGATGCCGCCTGGGCCGACATGATGATCACCTTGGAGGAGCATCTGGGCCGGGCCGCGTCGGTGGATGATTTCGCCCACAGTATCGGCTGCCCCAACGGGGTCAGCGGCTACGCCTACCATTCCGTGCCGGTGGCCCTGTTCGCTTGGCTGCGCCATCGCCATGACCCGGAGGGCTGCCTGGGGGCTTTGCTCGCCTGCGGCGGTGACACGGACACCATGGGGGCCATCGCCGGCGCCCTGTTGGGCACCGATGACGGGCCGCAGGTTTTTCCACCGGCGTGGGCCAATCGCCTGGTGGATTGGCCGCTATCCCCCGGGCGTCTGGCCGCCGTCGCCCGGGCCCTGACGGATCCTCAGCCTCGAGAGGTGCCCTGGTGGTGGATGTTCCAGCCCCTCAGGAACGTGGTTTTCCTGGGGATTATCCTGGGACATGGATTCCGTCGGCTGCTGCCGTGATGAGCCGGATCAACGGACGGGGCTGAACCGCGGGAAGGGCCTCGCCTCACCCAGGTGGCGTTGGTGGCATGTCCCTGTGTGTCTTTGTGGCCCGGGGAAAGACATGGCCAGATGCCGGTGCACTGGGCGCCATCGCTCGAGGATCAGGATGCGGATCTGACGGCATCGTCCCAACAGGCCAGGATGATGCGGTTCAACTCCAGGGCGTCTCGCCAGCGATCGCCCTCTTCCTGCCAGCCATCCCCGGCGGGGATACAGCGGGCATAGTGGTAGGTCCGATCCAGCAGTTCGGGGGTGAAGGCGATCCATTCCCCGTTGGCGGCGTGTTCACGGAAGGAGCGCAGGCAGCGGGTCCACATGGCGCGGAAGTGGCCGATTGCCGGCTGCACCGACGGATCCCCCAGGGCCACTTGGATGCACCCGCTGTTGCCGATGCGTCCATGGAAAAAGCGAGTGCCCTCGAACACCGGCGTGAGGAAGTCGAGCCGGTTCTCCACGCCGCCGTAGGTCATTTCCTGGCCGGTGTACCAGTGGCTGAAATCCCCGTTGAAGCGGAGTTCTGGATGGCGTTTGGCCAACTGGACGGTGCGCCATTGGTCCTGGGTGATGGTGGCCCGATGGGTTTCGACGAACAGGGGAAGGCCGGTTCGGTCGGCGGCCGAGATCACCGCGGCACACAGGCGGTCGCAGGTGGCATCGTCCTCCATGCCGGTGCCAACATGGAGGGTGGCGCACACGTGGCCCGCATCCTGCCAACGCTGGGCCAGAGGAAGGATCTCCTGGGGTTGGTCGATCCGTCCGCTGGCGGCGGTGATCAGGCCAAGCCGGCGGCAGGCAGGAAGCCAGGTATCGGACACCCCTTGGATGCCGGTGAAACCGTGGGCGAGCAGGGTCTCCAGGGCCGGTTCTCCCGTGGCCAGGTCAGGGCCGCCGGTTCCCGGGGCCAGGCCCTCGAGATTGCCGGCGTTGATGAAAAGCCGGAGGTGCGGCGGACCCGCACCGTCCTTGCAGCGTGGAATCAGCATACCCGACCGAGCTTTCCCGCCCGGGAATGGCCGGGGGGCGTCGCCCCGATCCACCGCGGATCCGCGGGATGGGCCGCCGGCTGGTAGCGCGTATCCGTGGAGAAGCGGACACGGTCCGACTGGTTGTCCAGGGAGGCATGGACCAAGCTCATGGGGAAGGTGAGAAGATCGCCGGGCCGCCAGCGGGGCACCGTGAGCCAACGGCCGCCGTAGGTGGCGGGCATGCGGTCGGGTCGCTTCGACAGCCATCCCGGGAAGGACCAGCCGCCGTCCTCCACCACCCGTTTCACTTCGTCCGGGCGGTTGGTGCAATAGGCGTCCACGTCCCGGGCGAGGTAGGTGGCGAGCTGGTCCTGCCGGCGATGGGAGTCCTCAAGCAGGATCAGGCCACCCACTTCCAACGGGATGTCGACATAGGGGATCCAGCAGGTCATCAGCTCGGCGGATCCCCGGCCCATGTAAACCTGGTCGCAATGCACCGGGGTGCCATGGCCGGGCCCCATCAGGCGTGCCCAGATAAAATCCAGGTGCCGGCAGTCTTCGCCAAAAAGGCCTTGGTAGAAGGCCTCCAGTTCAGGACCGAACACGATGCGTTTGATCTCGTCCGACTCGGCGGCCATTTCCGGACGGAAGGCGCCGACCTTGTCGGGATTGCGAACGGTGCCGTCGGCGGCCTTGAAGGTCGGAGCGGCATCCAGGGCGAAGGCCTGGGCCTGGACCGGGGCCACCCGGCCCTCCATGGGGTCAGACCCGGGATCCAGCTCGCCATTGGCGGCAAGTTGGCTGAAGATGGCCCGTCGACCGGCGAGGACCAATTCCGGATCAAAGAATCCGGGGATGTAGAGGTAGCCGTCGTCCGCCAGGCGTTCCCGCAGGGCCGAAAGGTCGTGGCGGATGTCATCGCTGGCACGAAGGAGCCCGAACCGATCGGGATCCAGCGGATGCCCCAGGGAGGTGAGCACCATGTTTGGTGGGATGGGGAGCGCGGGAGTCTTCATATCGGAAAAGATGCCGCATCGGACGGCCGGGAGCCATGGACGGGATAGGATAGTGCATGTAGAATCCGGGCCGCATGGCCCGCCCTCCCCGTCATGGCATCATCGCCTTTGCCGAGCACCGGACGCCCTTGGGCAGCCTTTTGTTCGGTGGTCGGCTGGCGGGGACCCAGGGCACCGGCTTGGAGAAATTCCGTTTGTTCCCCAATCATGCCTTGGTGTTGGTGCTGGGATCCGGCCGCTACGAGGATGCCTCAGGGATCTCGATCCGCGTTAAACGGGGGGATGTCATCTTCGTCCATCCAGGGCATCCCCACCGCTACGGTCCTGAGATGGGCGATGATTGGCGGGAGATATTCGTGGCGTTTTCCGGCCCGGTCGGGGACCTGTGGTGCCGTCAGGGTTTGGCCCAGGGGACGCCGGTCTGGTCCACTGGCGAGCCCCGCCGCTGGGAACGGCGACTGGACCGGCTGCTCCAGCCGTTACGGGATCTTGCTGCCGCCTGCCGCCGGATCGGGGATCTGCATGCCGCTCTGGCGGCCTTGGCGGCCCTGGCGGCATTACGGCCGGGCGAGCGTGACCCCGCCTGGTTGATCCAGGCCCGTGATGATCTGGGCCGGCCGGGCCAGGCATTTTCCATGACCGCCATCGCCCGCCGGGCCGGCTTCAGCGCCGACGGTTTCCGTCGTGCCTTTCGCCGCACCTGCGGCGAGACACCGGCGGCCTACCGGCGCCGCTGCCGGTTGGAGGCCGTGGAGCGCCTGTTGACGCGCCAGGACCTGACCCTGGCCCAGATCGCCCAGGCCACCGGCTATGTGGACGCCTTCCACCTGTCCAAGGCATGGAAGCAGGCCAAGGGATCCAGCCCCCGGGGATCGTGACTTAGAATATCGGCGAATTCTGTGGGATCGACGTGGTGCTTCGTTGGCCTAAGGTTGTCCGGAAACCAATGGTTTTTTTAATAACAAGGCTCCTGCAGCCATCGTGATTGCAGGGACCGATCTGGTGTGCGACGGTAGATGCCGGTAGAACCATGGTGATCGAGGTGCTAGTTATTGTCCATGAATTACGCATGACCATTCTCTCGGAGGTTTTTGTCGTGAGAAACCTGCCACCTTGCGAGCCATGTCCACTCCGTGGCGCCCGCCGTCCAGTGCGGACCGGCGGGAGTCACATTATGACCGATGCCGTTCATGCGTGGACTGCGGACCAGACCTGGGGAGAAGGCCAGGAATCCGTTTCAGGAAACCGTACCAGGAAATACCGGTTCTTCCGGGAATGCAGTGGGAATGATGCCATCCTGCGAGGTTCTTCATCATGGCTGACAAGGAACTACTGACCGCCCTTCTTCATTTGCG
>CANIXE010000158.1 GCA_947470885.1 Planctomycetota bacterium | reverse complement strand
GTGACCATGAAGACGCATGAAATGACGGTAAATGACCAGGTATTTTTGGTATTTATCTGGGAATAGGCCACGGATTCAGGTGAATGTCATTGGGCTCTAGGGAGAATTTACCGCCAACGCACAATAAACACTTCACAAGGGCCGTGGTCCAGTTCCAGGCCATCACCTTCCCGGGTCAGATGTACCGGGGCGAGGGCGTTGCCGAAAACATCAACGCGGACGGCCTCGGTGGGTTGTTTTCGCGGGTATAGGTAGCCACGGCCCCGGGCCCCGGACTGGTCGGCGAAGACGATTTCTCCGGCCCAGCCTGGGGGTAAGCGGGACCAGATTGGATACAGACCGCCGAGATTCGCCAGGCGGAAGGGGGCTGGGATGGATTCACTGCCGCTGAAGCTGCGACCTCCCACCGCCAGATGATTGGCGAGCTGGCCCAAGTTCAGGCCCTCCCGACGACTTCCGCCGAGAGCGCCCAGGGCATAACTGACCGCCGGGGCGCCGTAGATCCGGAGCACGCCGCCTTCGGCCTCAAGTGTGATGGGCCGTCCGGCGGCTACGGCCAAGCCCCGCCCGGAACTGTCCCCCAGGGTCGCCCAGCGCACGCCGGCCAAGGGTTCGGCGGGAGGATGGAGGATGGATCGGGCCTGGGGGATCATCGCCCGGGACAATTCCCCCGCGGCGTGGAGCAGGCTGCCCCGGTGGGTGGTGGGGTGGGTCAGGATCAGATCACCGTCTCCGGACCAGGTGCCGGCGATCCGTACTACGTCCTCATGGGCGTGGACAGTGTACGTTAGGCGCAGGGTGCCGGCGGTGGTGGTCCGGGTCACGCCCACCCGGGCACGGACGGGTCCGGCCTCGTGGATCGTGATGGTGGCGGTGCCCCCCAACGGCAGGCCGTTGATGGTGGGGGCCACCGCCGGGCCAGCGAATTCCGCGAATACGCCCCGGCTGCACAGCCGGACGATATGGCCCAGGGGATCCAGCTCGATTCGCACCAGGCCATTGTCCAGGACATCCGTTTCGACATCCCAGGTGGCATCCGCCACCGGATCATGGACCGGTGTCAGGCCAACGCATTCGTGGGCCCCCAAACTGAGGGTGGTCAGGACCTCTTCACCGGTGGAACCTTCAACGATTTGGATGGGATAGGTGCGCCCCTGGGCGTCGGCCACGCCCCAGGGCTTGTCCCCCAGCAGCGGGAGAACGCAGGTGAGCTCCCGGGCGAAGGGGAGGGGATTCCATACGCCCAGACCCACATCGCCTTCGGGGGCCCGGCCCCGGAGATGGGGCAGGCGGGGGATCCGGCCCCGGTCCAGGGCCATGAGGATGTGGTTCCATGAGGCGCCATCCCCCAGGCCCAGGCACGAACTGGCATCCGCCAATCGGGCCATTTCCACCAAACCCAGCAGACCCTGGTCATCGGCGAACTGGGCCTCACCGCTGGGGAGCTGCCCGTGGTGGACCAGATCGTCAGGGACGGTGGCTTCCGCATCCCGGACACTGACTCGGCTGCCGCCGACGCCTTCCCAGCGGAATCCCGGCCGGGGCAGTCCCGAGGCTAGGACGGTGGAGATGCCGCCCAGACGCAGGAGATCTGGTAGGCTGGCATTCAACTGGGGGAGGGTGCCCACCACCACGGTATCAACCTGGTCCTGGTGGAGATCCTCCAGCCAGCGCAGCAGAAGAGCGACCGGTGGCAGGGTGCCGCTGGGCATCAGGGGCAGCAGGGGGGCGTGAGCCATGGTGAGCAGGCTACGCCCTGGACTGAGCTGACCAGGGAGGTGTTGTCCGGTCGTCGTACCCTGCATGGCGCGGATCGTTGGATTGACCTGGGCGCATCCGCCTGGAAATAGAGCCATGGCCTCTCCTGAGTTTCCCGGTTTCCACGAAGATCCTTCCCAAACCCCAGGTGCCGGGAAATCCCAGGATCCCGGACCGAAGGCGCCGCCCCCCTTGGCGGCCTATGAATTTGCCGAGGACGATCCCAAGCCGGTGGTGAAGAAGTCGGTGGCTCCAGTGCCTGTCCCTCCGCCGGCGCCGGCAGCGCCCGTGGTGACTCCGGCGGTTCGTGGGTCCAACCCAGCGCCTGTAGCCAAGCCATCAGCTCCGACGGAAGCCAACTCGGAGGATGAAGATCCCGACCTGAAACCGGGCTCTCGGAAGGATTTGTGGGCCTGTCCCCACTGTGAAACCCGCAACAAGCCCCAACGCACCACCTGTCGTTCCTGCGGGAAATCCCCGGCGGATGCTGTGGCGGCGCCGTGGTTCTTGCGACCGGTGACGTGGATTGCGGCGGTGGCGGTGATCGGATGTGTGGTGGGTGGGGTGATGGCCATGCGCCCGGATCTGACGCTGAAGGAACCGATGGCGACGTACTTGGACAAGAAGGTCCGTCTCAACAGCGCCCCTGGGCCGGAACGGCAGATCGACGGCCGGACCTTCTTCCCCAAGGGTAGGCTTTCCGTGGTCGGGCGGGTGGTCATCAGCCGGCCGGTTTCCGATGTCAGCCATGTCACCACGGTGGTCCTGGCCCTCGGGGCCTCGGGCAAGGATGACGCCTGGCACGGCGTGACGGTGAATTTCAATGGTACCCGGGTGGATGTATCCGGGGGCAACGGCGCGGTGCTGCACCTGGTGGGGGACAAACTGCCGGATCTGACCCCTGGTGCCTGGTTGAGCCTGGTGGGGGAACACGGAATCCTCGCCGACGGGATCACCAAGTTCCCGGCGTTGGATGACGGTCTGACCGTCGTCCCGGAGCAGTTCAAGCCCTAGTGACCGGGAGGGGGCAGCCGCTCCAGGGCGATTTTCAGGGGATCACCTTGGGCCTGGACCACCAGGGTGCAGGCCTCCACCACCCGCAAGCCTTTTGCCCGGGCGGGGACGGCGATCGCCGGACCATCCGCCCCGGGATTGAGCCACAGTAGCGTGGGGTTGGCCGCGGCGATGGCCTCCAGCATGCCCAGGCCGATCTGGGGATTCACGTACAGGCAGACGATGTCGGGCCGGCCGGGCAGATCCTCGATCCGGGTGAGCACGGGCAGACCGGCGATGGTACCGCCCTTGGGATGGATCGGCCACACCGTCCAGCCCTGGGCGAGGTAGCGCAGAATCGCCTGGTGGCTGTACCGCTCGGGATCCCCTGAGGCTCCGACGATGGCGACGCTGGGCATGGCGTGGGCTCCTGAATGGGGATGATTGGCAGCGGAGGTTCCATGGAACCAGCTGTCTCGCCCACCGAATCCATCATCCAGGCCCCGGTGGATCTGCCGGCCCTGCCGCGCAGCGGCATTCCGCCCTGGCTGGTGGAGGGCGATGGAATCACCCCGGGAATCGCCTGGAGCCGAGCTGCTCATCCCGAGCGGGTGGTGGACGTCTCGGAGGAGGCGAGGACCCCGGCGGGGCTGCTGGCGACGGGACGGTTGACCCGTCAGGGCGTTCGGGTGGTGGCCTGGCTGCCCGCAGCCATGGAGATTTCGGCGTATCGGGCCGTGTTGGAGGAACTGGGCCGGCGCCAGGAGCCGTTGATTCTGATCGCCAGCCCAGTCCAAGTGGCGATGTTGCTGGTCCCCGGCTGGTTCGCCGCCGCTGGGAGTGATCCCCGGGAAAATGCGGCGATTTTTGCCAGCTCCTTGGCCCATGAGTGGCCCACCCTCATCGGTGCCGGTGCCGGCGGTACGCCCTGGCCGGGAGGAGCCTATGAACCAGGCAGCGGACGTTGGCTGCGCTCAGGGGAGGGGGCATTCCGGGTCGTTACTGCAACAGATGCCGCGGTAGCCTTGGCCACGCCTGGACCGGTGTGGCAGCGGACCTCGTTGGCGCCCGCCGCCCCGCCCCCCGGATAACTCAGGCGAAGGTGATGCCCCGCATGGTCATCTTCAGCTCTTCCGCATTCGGAGCCGCGGTCAGGGCCGAATCCATGCTGATCTTCTTTTCCTTGTAGAGCCGGGCGAGGACCTTGTTGAAGCTCTCGCTGCCGGATTCGATGTCCCGGGCCAGGGCTTCCGACATCTTGGTGTCTTCGCCATCCAGGATCAGCTTCCGCATGATCGGCGAGATGAACATGATCTCCACGGCGGGGATCATGCCCTTGCCCGTGGCCACCGGCAGCAGCTTCTGGTTCATGATGCAGCGGAGGTTGAACGCCAGGCTGGTGCGGATCTGGGTGTGTTTTTGGGTGGGGAACAGGTCCAGGATACGACCGATGGTCTGGGCGGCACCCGAGGAGTGGATCGTCCCGAACACCAAGTGACCTGTTTCAGCAGCGGACAGCGCGGTTTCGAAGGTTTCCGCATCGCGCATTTCACCCAGGAGCATCACGTCCGGATCTTCGCGGACCGCCGAACGCAGGGCGTCCTCGAAGGTCGCCACGTCCTGACCGACCTCCCGCTGGTTGATGATCGCCTTGTCGTCCACATAGACGAACTCCACCGGATCCTCGATGGTTAAAATATGGCAGCGGCGGGTGGCGTTGATGTCGTTGAGGATGGCGGCGATGGTGGTGGACTTGCCGGAGCCGGTGATGCCCCCCATCAGCACCAGGCCCTGTTCATAACCGGCGCACTTGGCGATGGCCGCTGGCAAGCCCAGGTCTTCATACCCCGGAACCTTGGGCCGATTGCGGCGGATGGCTGCGGAGAGTTTTCCCAACTGTTTGAAGACATTGCAGCGGAACCGCCCAGCGCCCTCCAGCTGGTAGCTGAAATCGGCGTAGCCCCGGGTTTCCAGATCCTGCTTCCCCTTGGGGGTCATGATTGCCAGCAGCAATTCCCGGGTTTCCGCGTCGGTCAATGGCGCCGATTTTAGGCGCACCAGTTCGCCGCTGATGCGGAACACGGGCGGTTCGCCGACTTTGATGTGGAGATCGCTGGCCCCGTGCTTGGCCATGCCCTGGAACAGCTCGTCGATATGCATGGCGGGGATGCTGGCTGGCTTCTGGGGTTGCCGCAATGCCCAGGTTTCCACCGCCTACCAGATGAGGATCACACCGGCCCCGGCAATGGCCCCGGAGGTGTGCAGATCCACGTTGTCCCGATCATTCCGTCCGGACACATAGCGGGTTTCGCCGCCGCCCCGGGCCAGGAACCCCAGCCAGGGGTTGATCCGTACCCCCAGGGTGGCTTCGATCCCGGCGGTGCCGCCGGTGAGCATCCAATTCCCCTTGGCCGAGGGCCGGGTTGGGGTGTCCAGGACGGCGAAGGAGATGGCCGGAGCAAGGAACACCTGCAGGTCCAGGCGCACGGGGCGCACGGGCTGAACCGCCAGGCCGTAGTGGAAGCGCAGGTCGAAATCGTGGCTGGCCACGGCGGTGGTGCTGCGGTAGCCGTAATCCAGGCCGATGCCGCCCACGGGGAACACGCTCTCGGAGAACCCGTCGAAGCGCATCGGGATGACCATATCGATCAACACGCCGACGGCCCGGTCATAGGATCCATTGGCATCCACCTCATTGATGTTCCCAGCACCCCCGGCGTGGACGGCGTAGTGCTTCGGCGCGCCGTCCACGGAGATCTGGAGTTCGCCATCGGCGCCGCGGACTCCGACGGCGATCAGGGCCAGCAGGAGGCATCGAATGAGCTGAAATGATGTTGAGGACAATAGTGTTAAAGTGCGCAAAAAACCTGGAAAATCAAGCTTTTCACTGGGAGCGCTGAGCGCCAGCTCGGCCAGGATTTCTTGCCGAGCTGGCGCTCGGCGCTCCCAGTGGAGGATCTTGTTCATCGTGTTTCGTCGAAGCGCAGCAGGCGTCCGGCATTGGCCATGACCACCAGGGTGCCGACATTGTGGAGCATCACCGCCGCCACCGGGCCGATCCAACCCAGGGCGGCGATGGCGATGACCCCCAAGGTCCAGCCCAGGCCCAGGCCGACGTTCACATTGAT
>CANIXE010000157.1 GCA_947470885.1 Planctomycetota bacterium | reverse complement strand
AGATAATTATCTTTGAGGCATCTGGACTGGGGAGGATTCCAGCGGGGACTGACGCGTTGGCCGACACCGCGAGCAGGACGATGGTGGATTCCCCATGTTGGCCCAGGTGGGCCACCGTTGGCTGGAACACAGGACGGAATTAGTCGCTCTGTTGCCGCCAGGCCCGGGGACTGACCCCGGCGGCCCGGCGGAATCCCCGGGTGAAATGGGCATGGGCGGAAAAACCCAGGGCCTCGGCGACCTCGGCCACGGTCGTCCCCGGATTTGCCAGCAAGCGCCGGGCTTGGGTGGCCAAGGCCTCCTGGCGGTAGCGCCGGGGGCTGCACCCGTGGACCTGGCGGAAGCGCAAACGGAACTGGGAAGGGGATAACTCGGCCTCCCGGGCGATGTCATCAATGGGTCGGTGGAGGTCCCCCGCCAGGTGGAGCGCGGCCTGGTGAAGGGGATCGTTCTCCCCCGTCCGGGTGGCATCAAGCCGGGGCAACAGGCTGGCGGTCAATGCCTCGGCTTCCGCCCGCCAGGTGGCCGGGCGGTGGGCCAGCAGGCCCAGGATCTCTTCGAGCCGGCGACGCAGGTCGGGATCCAGGACCCGGGACCAGAATTCTCCCCCGTGGTCCAGGCGCCCTTGGGTCTGGAGCAGGCGCACCGCCGGCCCGTCGAAGGCGAGCCACTGTTCCCGCCAGCCCGAGGCGGGATCCGGCCGGTAGCGGTGCCAGACCCCGGGCACCAGCAAGATACCTTGGCCAGCGCCGAGGCTCCGGGTGTGTTGCCGATCCTCATAGATCCCCCGCCCCGCTACCACCAGGATCAATTGGAATTCCTTCAGAACCCGGCCCCGTTCCCAGTTGAAGAGGTGGGACTCGGGATGCCCCGGGGCCGGATAGGAATCCCCCGGGCCGAAGGTGGTGTCGCCGCCTCCGGTCAGGCGCAGACCCCAGCGGCCGGCTTCCCGGTCATCGGGCAGGTAATGGACGTGGTCGGGCATAGGTCCACCGTCGGTCCGGAGTGCGGACGGACAACTCGGAACCCCCCAATCTCCTCAGGGTACCTCAATAAAAACGTTCGGACGACCGGACGACCGGACTGGCGCCGCAAAGAGTGCTCCGTCATGGACATCCAGCGTTCCCTTTCGGCGCCCTGCCCAATCTCCCAGTCTGGGAGCACCGGCGCCCGAGCTAGGTTGCCCCCAGGTGGGGAAATCCATCACCCGGGGTGTGGGCACTGATCCTGGGCTCGGTCAGGGGAAAAGCCGACCCTTCCCCCCCTTGAAAACCTGGTGTATGTTGAATGGCGGTTTCTCCCACGCTTTCCCCGGTGTCTATCTGTGATCCGAACTGTCGCCCTGGTCTGGTGTCTTGGTGCCGTCCTCCCCGGGGCGGAATGGCCGGTGCCCGGCGCTGGGCATTGTTGGCCACTGGCCCTGACGCCGGGCGCGGCGGCGGGGCCGGTGGGCCGGGTGGTGGTTTTCCCCCAGACGGTGGACGAAACCGAGGCCGTGGTCTGTGATGCCCGGGGTAAACGGGTGGGCACCCGTTGCCTGGGGGCGGGGAAAGGCCAGCCGTTGGAGGTCTGGTTCGATGCGGCGATTACCGGGGAGGCGCCCCGGGTGTACGTGGGCCGGAATCTTGGGGTCGCCCCGTGGGATCCTCCGGCGGGCCTGATGCTGGAAGTGCGGTCACGCCCCCCCGGGCCGGTGGACACCGTGCCCCAGATCCTCGCCCTGTGGGATCAGGCCGGCACCGTCCAGGGTCGGGGCTGGCAGGGGCGGATTTTTCTGGGAGCGAATCCCTTTGGCCCGTCGGTGGATTTGTTGGCCCGGTTCACCGGTTGGTTCACCGTGGCAACAGCGGGGGACTACGAATTGGCGCTGGTGAGTTCCGGTGGGTCGGTGGTCAGCGTGGATAAAAACCAGGTGGTGGCCTGGCCCGGGTGGCACGGGCCAGAGGGAGGCCTTCGCGGAGAACGCCATGGGCGGGTGACCTTGAGCGCCGGCCGGCACCGCTTGGACTACCTGATGGCCCAGCCGGATAGTGGCCTGACGGCGATGCTGGCGTGGAAGCCCCCCGGGGCCACGGCTTGGCAGCCCATGCCGGAGAGCGCCTTTGCCGGGGTCGCTCCGTGGCGGGCGGTGACCGCCGAAACCCCCGCCGGCCCGGATCCCCTGGCCATCCGCTGGCAGATCGCCGGCCATGTCGCCCCCGCCGGGGAATTGGCCGAGCCCAGTTTGGTCTTGATGCGCCTGGGATTGGCCACCCCCCTGCCCGGGCGCACCCTGCGCTGGCGATTTGCCGATGGCGAAACGGCCACCGGGGACGACGCCGGCCATTGGTGGTTGGCCCCGGGCCTGCGGGACGTCGTGGTGGAACTGGCGGATCCGCCGGTTTTATCGCGCACGGTGGCCGTGGCGGTGCGGCCGGCGTGGACCCAGGTGGATCCGATTCCCAGCGCCTGGTCCGGGCAGTGGCGACCGGTGCTCACCGGCCGGGATCTGGCCCGGGGCCCGGCGGAGGATTTTGCCGCCGCGTTGCGCCTGGTGACCGCTGGGGACGAACCCGCGTTGACGGGAAAATTCCTCGACGGCAATCCCAACCCTTCGCCGGGACTGGCCCAGCGATTTCCCGATGCATTGCTAAAATTCGCCCTGCTCATCCAGGGGGCGGAGGTGCGCCGGTACCGGGAATCTGCGGCGTGGCTGCGGGTCCTGGCGGATACCCCCGGGGTGCCGCCGGGCTTCGTCGCAAAGGCCCGCCTGCACCTGGGGGGGCATCGCCTGCACCTGGAGGGGGACGCCACTGGGGCGACAGCCCTGTGGAACCAGCTGGAGGTATCGGCCTTGGAACCGGAGGACCGCCGACTGCTGGGGATTTTCCGGGCGGACGCCCTACTGCTGGCGGGTGATTCCGCTGCCGCCCAGCGAGCCTACCGGGCGGTGGGCACGGTGGTGCAGGCGGATGACCGGGAGTATGTGATGCGTCGGCGGTTGCGTCTGGAACTGGCCCGGGACCGCCTGGCCCAGGGGAATTGGGAGGAAGCCGCCAAGACCCTCAAGGACCTGGAATGGGAAACGCCCCTGGAGCGCCAGGGCCACGAAACGGCGCCGCTGCTGATGCGCCTGTGGCTGGCCCGGGGCGAACTGGCCCGGGCCCGGGTCCGGGGGCGGATGCTGTGCCAGGGGGACGATGGGCCCCGGACACCGGAAATCCTGCTGCTGGCGGCCAAGATCGAGCTGGCCGGGGGCGATGTCGCCGCCGCCGAGCGCCTGGTGAAACGCCTGCGCACCGACCATCCTTTCAGCGAGGCCGCGGCGGCGGCCCGGGATCTCATCACGTCTGCCAAACCACGGGGAACCCCATGAACACATCTGTTCTGATCGCCGGAGCCTTGCTGCTGGGCAGTTCGGTCCTCGCCACCGCCGCCAGCGAGAACGACTGGTTCGTGCCCCTGGGGCCGCCGCCGAAAGCGGCGCCCCGGCATATCAGCGGTGGTGAATCCTTCGCGCCCCTGCCCCTGCCCGCCACGCCGTTGCGCCGGAGTGAACGGAAGAAGGACCCGGCGCCCCCCAAGCTCATCGGCAAGGTGGTGTGGGGCGAGACGGCGACCTTCAATTTCACCGACGGCACGGCCGGCGAGATGGCGGACTGGAACCTGTGCCCGGCGGATCTCCAATCCCTCCTGCGTCTGGCGGGGAACGGCTTGGCGGTGCGCTATGGCACCCAGACCGTGGCCCTGGCCACCTTCGAGGCGGATCCCGCCACCATGCCGGTGCTGTTTCTGAGCGGCACCCGCAGCCTGCGTCTGGATGGCGATCAATTGGCGAAATTGCGCCTGTACGTCCAGCGGGGCGGCTTGGTGGTGTTCGACTCGGTGGCGGGATCGCCCTATTTCACCGACTCCACCCGCCAGGTGCTGGGCAAGTTGTTCCCGGAATCGCCCCTGCGGCGGATTCCCGCAGATCATCCGCTGCTTCACGCGGCCGTGGATGTGACCACCGCCGGGTTTGGCAAAAATACCCCGGGGACTCCCCCTGAAACAAGGCCGGTCTTTGAGGCGATCTATGTGGGATGTCGGATCGGCGTCCTGCTCTCGCCCTACGGCCTGGGCTGCGGCTGGGATGGCCGGCCCGTGCCCCAGCTGCCCCTGGCGGTGTTTTACGATGTGGAAACCGCGGGAAAAATCGGGGTGAACCTGGTGGCCTATGCCCTGGGCTATGCCGAGGCAGGCCTGGAGGAGGCCAAACCCGAGCTGTTCGGGGCCGCCGATGCCGGGGCCCCCAGCGATGAACTGGTGTTCACCCAACTGGTCCACTCCGGCCACTGGGACGTCCATCCTGGGGCTGCTGCGGCATTGCTGCGGAAATCCGCCGGGGTCTTGGCCGCCCGGGTCAGCCTTCGCCGCCAGGCGGTGGATCCCGACCGGGATGCCCTGACGGGCCGGCATTTCGCGTACCTCACGGGCCTGGATGACTTCAAGTTCTCGGATCGCGCCCTGGTGAACCTCCGGCATTTCCTGGAGGGGGGCGGGACCCTGGTGGTGAACAATGGCCTGGGTCTGGCCACCTTCGATGCTGCCGTGCGCCGGGAGTTGCGCCGGTTGCTGCCCACCGGGGTCCTGCGCCCGGTGGCCGCCGGGCATCCGTTGCTGACGGCGGGGCCGTTCCCCGTGGGGGAGGTCCATCTGAGCCCGGCGGCCAAGGCGGCGGAACCCGCCCTGGCCGGGCCGGCCCTGGAAGCCATCGAGATCGGCGGCGACCTCCGGGTGATCTATTCCCGGCTTGATCTTGAAGCGGGCTGGACCGGATGCGAACATCCGTTGATGAAGGGCTACGAGGCGGACACCGCCACCGCCCTGGGCCTCGACCTGCTGTTGTACGCCGCCACCCACTGATTCCGGGATCTTCCATGAACGATCACGCTGCCGCTGGTTCTGATGCCGTCGCCGATGCCCTGACCCGGGCTGGCAAACTGCGTACCGCCCGGGACCGCATCCTCGCCCAGGCCGAAGGCGTGGTCATCGGCCAGAGGGCGGTCCTGGAGCAGATCCTGGTCGCCCTGTTCGCCGACGGCCACTGCCTGCTGGTGGGCGCCCCGGGCCTGGCCAAGACCCTGATGGTGAAGGTCCTGGCCAGCACCCTGGAACTGGACACCCGGCGGGTCCAGTTCACCCCAGACTTGATGCCAGCGGATCTCACCGGCACGGACATCCTGGAAGAGGATCCCGATACCGGGCGGCGGCGCTTCCGCTTCCAGAACGGCCCGGTGTTCACCAATTTGCTCCTGGCGGATGAAATCAATCGCACCCCGCCGAAAACCCAGGCGGCCTTGCTGGAAGCCATGCAGGAACGCTCGGTCACCGCCGGGGGCGAAACCCGGCCCCTGCCCAAGCCGTTCTTGGTCCTGGCCACCCAGAATCCCATCGAACAGGAGGGCACCTATCCCCTGCCCGAGGCCCAGTTGGATCGCTTCATGTTCTGCATCCGCCTGGACTACCCGTCGGCGGCGGACGAAGAGCGGATCCTGGTGGAAACCACCCGGGACCATCAATGGAAGGTCGATCGGATCCTCAGTGCCGCGAGCATCCTGGCCTTTCAACGCCTGGTTCGCCAGGTGCCCATCAGTCCCCATGTGGCCCGCTACGTCACCGATTTGATCCGGGCCACGCGCCCCCAGCCGGACGGCCCCGAGTGGGTCCGGGCCTACGTGCGCTGGGGCGCCGGCACCCGGGCGGGCCAGAGCCTGATCCTGGCGGCCAAGGCCGGGGCGGTCCTCGCCGGCAAGACCACCGTGTCCTGCGCCGATGTGAAAGCCGTGGCCCTGCCGGTGCTGCGTCACCGGATCAGCTGTACGTTTGCCGCGGGGGCCGAGGGCATCGATGCCGACGCCATTGTTCTGCGGATCCTCGCCGCCGT
>CANIXE010000156.1 GCA_947470885.1 Planctomycetota bacterium | reverse complement strand
TACCGCTGTGGGGCTAACCCCACGGCGGATTCTGCTGACAAGAAAGGCAGGGTAGCCGGCCTGGGATTGCCCCCGCGGCGGGACAGGCTGCTGAACTCCACCACCAACGAAAAAAGCCCCGTCCAATGGACGGGGCTTTTTTGCGGATGTATCCGGTCGCAGGGACCGGATACGGTTCAGGCGAAGTGGCTGAAAGCCTTGTTGGCCTCGGCCATGCGATGGGTGTTCTCGCGCTTCTGGATCGTGGTACCAGTCTTGTTGTAGCAGTCGATCAGCTCCTGGGCCAGCTTTTCAGCAATGGGACGGCCCTTACGACCGCGAATCGCTTCGAGCATCCAGCGGATGGCCAGGGTCTGCTGACGACGGCGGTTCACTTCGACGGGTACCTGGTAGTTGGCACCACCGATACGCTTCGAGCGGACTTCCACCAGGGGCTTGGCATTCTCGATGGCCTGCTCGAAGACGGGCAGGGGATCAGCCTTCAGCTTGTCGGCGATCTGCTCCATGGCGCCATAGAACACGCCTTCGGCGACGCTCTTCTTGCCATCGTACATCAAGCAATTGATGAACTTGGCGACGACCAGACTGCCGTAGCGGGTATCCGGCTTGATGTCCGAACCAACCCACTGCATGGCGACGGGCTTGGCGACCGTGCCAGTCTGGGCGAGGGTGATGGAACCATCCTCATTGATCTGAACGGAGGAAGGATCCTGGTCGTCGATCATGTCGGGGATGTTGTCAGAAGGCTTGATGGCCATGGAATTCCCTTAACCCGGATACGAACCCGGAGGTACTGGTGGAAACGACCCGCCCCCGGTGGGGAGCGGACGCTGATTAGGACTTCTTCTTGGGCCGCTTGGTGCCGTACTGCGAACGGGCCTGCATACGGCCCTGGACGCCCTGGCAGTCAAGCTTGCCGCGAACGATGTGGTAGCGAACACCGGGAAGGTCGTGGACGCGACCACCGCGGATCAGCACGAGGCTGTGTTCCTGGAGGTTATGCTTCTCACCACCGATGTACGCCGTAATCTCCTTGCCGTTCGACAAGCGAACGCGGGCGATCTTGCGAAGGGCCGAGTTCGGCTTCTTCGGGGTCATGGTCTTGACCTGGAGACAGACACCGCGCTTGAACGGGTTGCTCTCGAGCTGGGGGCTCTTGGTCCGGTTGGCGGCGGACTCGCGGCCCTTGCGGATCAGCTGATTAATCGTGGGCACTGACGGACTCCTGAACGGGGGCGCGGACGGTAGTGGGCTTTTCTGAAATGACAACCGGTATTCCGGTTTTCTCGATCCGAACCTGCTTATACACCCCGAAGCCGGTGCCGCAGGGGATGAGGTGACCGAGGATGACGTTCTCCTTGAGGCCGCTGAGGCTGTCGCGGCGACCGGCCAGAGAGGCGTCGGCCAGGACCTTGGTCGTCTCCTGGAAGGACGCGGCCGAGATGAACGATTCGCTGTGCAGGGCGGCGCGGGTAATACCCATGAGCCGAGGCTCGAAGGTCGCCGGACGCTTACCTTCGCTGATCGCCCGGTTGTTCAGTTCCCGGATCTCGACCTTGTCGATGATCTGGCCCTGGAGCAGCGGGAGGTCACCCGGATCCTGGATGTCCACGCGGCGGAGCATCTGACGGACGATGGTCTCGATGTGCTTGTCATCGATACGCACGTTCTGGGCGCGGTACACAGCCTGGATTTCGCCGATGAGATAGTCTTGAAGGGCTTCCTCGCCGACCACCCGGAGAAGGTCCTTGGGTACCAGCACGCCGTCCACCAGGGCGTCGCCAGCCTTGACCCGGTCGCCCTTGTGGACGCGGTAGTGCTTGCCCTGGGGGATCGCATGCTCGATCTCGGTGCCGGAATCACCCTTGATGACGATGATCCGCTTGCCGCGCTTGCGTTCGCCGAAGTCGATGACGCCATCGATCTCGGCCATGACTGCGGGATCCTTGGGCGGCCGAGCTTCGAACAGCTCGGTGACCCGGGGCAGACCGCCGGTGATGTCGTGGGTACCCGAGATTTCACGGGGCGTGCTGGCGAGCAGCGTACCGGCGCCGATGGTCTGGCCCTCGACGACGCGCAGGGTCGCCTTTTCAGGAATCGGGTAGTGGGCGATGGCCCGACCTGCGCCGTCCTCGAGGACGACCTGGGGATGGAGGTCACCCTTGCCTTCGAGGATGATCCGGTTGGTGATGCCCGTGGCCGGATCGCGCTCCTCGCGCATGGTGACTTCGGGAATGATGTGCTCGAAGCGCACCACACCGCCGACATCCGAAAGAATGGGAATGCTGGACGCCTCCCATTCGACGATCAAGGCGCCCTTCTCGACGATCGTGCCGTCGGCGATGAGCATCTTCGAACCGACCGGCACCTTGAAGCGCTCGATCACCCGACCGTTCTTGTCGTGGATGGCCAACTCGCCGTTACGATTCAGGACGACGTTCTCGCTCTGACCGTTGACCACGATGCGCAGGTTTTCGTAGACGATCTTACCAGGCTTGCGTGCCTTGTAGCTGGTCTCTTCGCTCTTGGTCGTCGCCGCACCACCGGTGTGGAAGGTACGCATCGTGAGCTGGGTACCCGGCTCACCGATGGACTGGGCGGCGATGATGCCGACCGCCACACCATGCTCCACCACCAGGCCGCGGCTCAGATCCATGCCGTAGCACTTCTGGCAGACGCCCTTCTTGGCTTCGCAGGTCAGCGGGCTGCGGACCCGGATCTTCTCGAATCCGAGGGCCTCAACCGCCTTGGCCTTGTCCTTGCTGATGATGTCGTTCTCACGGACGATGATTTCATCGGTGACGATATCGACGATGGTATCCCGGGCGGTGCGCCCGGTGACTGCATCAGCCAGGGTCAGCTTGATCACGTCACCGTCGTAGACGACGGACTTGGTGATGCCGCCGACGGTACCGCAATCGACCTCGCTGACGATCATGTCCTGGGCGACGTCCACCAACTTACGGGTCAGGTAACCCGAGTCGGCAGTCTTCAGGGCGGTGTCGGCCAGACCCTTACGGGCACCGTGGGTCGAGGTGAAGTATTCGAGAACCTTCAGGCCTTCGCGGAAATTCGCGCGGACCGGGGTTTCAATGATTTCACCGTTCGGTTTGGCAAGCAGACCGCGCATACCGCAGAGCTGACGGACCTGGGCAACCGAACCACGGGCACCGGACTTGGCCATGACATACACCGGGTTGATGTAGTCGGGGCCGTGACGCTTGTCGTCCCGCAGCTTCTCCATGAGCTTGCCGCCGATTTCTTCGGTGGCGTGGGTCCAGGCTTCGATCACATTGCGGCGCTTCTCGGCTGCGGTGATCAAGCCGCGCTGGTAAGCCTTGTGATACTTTTGCGCCTTCTTGTCGGCCTCGATGACGATGGCGGCCTTCTCTTCTGGCACGTACAGGTCGCTGGCGGCGAAACTCATGCCCGAGAGGGTTGAGTACTTGAAGCCCAATTCCTTGATCGTATCCAGCACGGCGATGGTGCTGCGCCGGTCGAGGTACTCGAAGCAGTCGGCGATCACCCGGCGAAGGCCGGCTTTATCCTGCTGCTTGTTGTAATAAGGCATACCCTTGGGCAGCGCTTCATTGAAGACATACCGGCCAGGCGTGGTCTCGATGAGCTGATTCTTGTCCAGGGTCTTCTTCACCGGCCCGCCGTCATCGATCCGCTGGCCCTTGGCCAAGGGGATCTTGATCAGGCTGTGGAGGTTGACGACACCAGTGTCGAGGGCCATCAAGACTTCGTTGAACCCGCTGAAGATCTTGCCTTCACCGGGCTGTTCTTCCTTCGCGAGGGTCAGGAAGTAGCAACCAAGGACGATGTCCTGGTCAGCCGAGATGATGGGATTTCCGTTGGACGGGCTGAAGATGTTGTTGGTGGACAGCATCAGCACGCGGGCTTCGGTCTGGGCCTCGATGGACAGGGGCAGATGGACGGCCATCTGGTCACCGTCGAAGTCGGCGTTGAAACCCGCGCACACCAGTGGATGCAGCTGGATGGCGCTGCCATCGATCATCACCACTTCAAAGGCCTGGATGCCCATGCGATGGAGCGTCGGAGCGCGGTTCAGCATGACCACGCGACCCTTGATCACGTCGTCGAGCACTTCCCAGACTTCTTCGTCCCGGCGTTCCAGCTTGCGCTTGGCGGCCTTGACGGTTTCGGCATAGCCGCGCTCCTTGAGGGCGCGGATGATGAACGGCTGGAACAGCTCGAGGATGATCGCCTTGGGCAGACCGCACTGGTGCAGCTTGAGCCGGGGACCGACCACGATGACCGAACGGGCCGAGTAGTCCACGCGCTTGCCGAGCAGGTTCTCACGGAACCGGCCCTGCTTGCCCTTGATCATGTCGGTCAAGGACTTCAGCGGGCGATTACCGGAACCGAACACGGCGCGTTGGCAGCGACCGTTGTCGAACAGCGCGTCCACGGCCTGCTGGAGCATCCGCTTTTCATTGCGGATGATGATGCCGGGAGCATTCAGCTCGACCAGCTTCTTCAGGCGGTTGTTGCGGTAGATAACCCGGCGGTACAGATCGTTCAGGTCGCTGGTGGCGAAATTGCCGTTTTCCAGGGGGACCAAGGGACGCAGATCCGGCGGGATAACCGGCACGGCGGTCATGACCATCCACTGGGGATCGTTGCCGCTGGACTTCAGTTCTTCCGCCAGCTTCAGGCGCTTGATCAGCTTTTCGATCTTCTGCTTGGCCTTGGTGCCGCCCAGCTCTTCGCGCAGGTCGCCCACGAGCTTGTCGAGGTCGAGATGCTTGATGAGTTCCTGAACGGCTTCCGCGCCCATCATGGCCTTGAAGTCGTCACCGTATTTCTCAGCAGCCTTGCGGTACTGTTCTTCCGTCAGGACTTCCATGTACTCCAGCGGGGTGGTACCCGGATCGGTCACGATGTACTTCTGGAAGTACACGACCTGCTGGAGGTTGCTCGACTTCATGCCAAGGAGGATGCCCAGACGGCTGGGCATGGTCTTGAAGAACCAGATATGGGCGACCGGGCTCACCAGATTGATGTGGCCCATGCGCTCGCGACGGACCCGGCTATGGGTGACCAACACGCCGCACTTTTCGCAGACGATGCCCTTGTACTTCACGCCGGAATACTTGCCGCAGAAACATTCCCAATCCTTGGTGGGGCCAAAGATCTTCTCGCAGAACAGACCGTCGCGTTCCGCCTTGTAGTTGCGGTAGTTGATGGTCTCCGGGCGCTTCACTTCGCCCTGGCTCCACGACCGGATGACCTCGGGGGAGGCCAGCCGGATGGAGACGGCGTTGTAATCGGGGCTCTGGAGATTGGTCGGATCAGCGGCGTGGTCGATCATGGGGCGTGCTCTCGAGCGTCAGGTATATGGATTGGAGTGCGTGCAGCGCGTGCGCGGAACCGGCGTCGGGAGACGTCAGTTCTCCCCTTCCTGCTGGGCGTTCGCCGGAACCTCGGCGATCATTTCCTGGTCCATGCCCAGATCCTCGGGCTTGGTGGGCACCCCGAAGTCCAGGGGAACCGCTGCATCAACGCCGAACTGGGTGTCGTCCGGACGATGCAGGCGAATATCCAGGCCGAGGCCGCGGATTTCGTTCATCAGCACTTCGAAGGCCATCGGCGTACCATAGGTCAGGCTGCCGTCGCCCTTGACCATGCTCTCGTAGATCCGGGTACGGCCGTCGACATCGTCCGACTTGACCGTGAGGATTTCCTGGAGCACGTGGGCTGCGCCGTAGGCCTCAAGCGCCCAGACTTCCATTTCACCGAAGCGCTGGCCGCCGAAACGGGCTTTGCCGCCCAGGGGCTGCTGGGTGATGAGGGAGTACGAACCGGTGGCGCGGGCGTGCAGCTTGTCTTCCACCAAGTGGTGGAGCTTGAGCATGTACATCACGCCGACGGTGGTCTTCTG
>CANIXE010000155.1 GCA_947470885.1 Planctomycetota bacterium | reverse complement strand
GTCCCCGGGTCGGCGGCCCGTTCATCAAGGTGAACTGTGCGGCTCTGACGGAGACCCTGCTGACCAGCGAACTGTTCGGCCACGAAAAAGGCAGCTTCACCGGCGCCGACGAACAGCGCATCGGTCGCTTCGAGCTGGCCAGCGGGGGCACGATCCTGCTGGACGAAATCAGCGAAATCAGCGCCGATTTGCAGGCCAAGATGCTCCGGGTGCTGGAAGAGCGGGAAATCGAACGGGTGGGCGGGGCCAAGCCGATTCCGGTGGATGTGCGGATTATCGCCACCACCAACCGGGATCTGTTGTCCGAGGCAAAAAAAGGCCGGTTCCGCGAGGACTTGTACTACCGCCTGAACGTCATCCCCATCGCCCTGCCAGCCCTGCGGGAACGGGCCGCGGATATTCCGCCTATCCTCAAACACTACTTGGGGCATTTCAGCCAGGAGATGGGCCTGAAGGCGAAATTCGCCGAGGACGGCGTCGAACTGCTGGCCGCCTACCGCTGGCCGGGCAACGTCCGGGAACTGGTGAACATCGTGGAGCGTCTGGTGGTCCTCGCCGGTGACGCCCCCATCGATGCGGCGGCGGTTCGTCGTTGCCTGCCGGAATTGGGCCGGCCCACGGCCAACGACGGGATCGGTGGCGAGATCTCCTTGGCGGAATTGACCCGGCGCCATGTCCAGGCGGTGATCGACCGCTTGGGGGGTGACCGCGAGGAAGCCGCCAAGGCCCTGGGCATCCACCGCAAGGAATTGCTGGAGCTGATCGGGCGCTGATCAGGGCAAACGGCGCAGGACGCCCGCCAACATCGCCGCTGCCGGTTCCAGGTCGCCGTCGCCCCCCACGGTCAGGCACCAGCCTTGGCCCGCATCCACGGTCGTCCACAGTTCCTGGACCTTGGTTTTGTCCAACAGACGCAATTTATAGCGGATCCGGCTCCAGGTCCGATTTCCCAGGGCGGTGGCGAATTCGAAGGAGACGACTTCGAAGCCGTCGCCGATTCGTTGCAGATCATCCAGGCAGTGCTGGGCGAAGGCCGCTGGGCCGTCCCCAGTTGGCTGGCTGAGGACCGCCAAGGTGTTCCGGCCGTCGGTGAAGCGTTGGGGTAGCTCGGGCCGGGGTGCCACCCGCCAGGTGGAGGGCAGCAAACCGGGCAGGGCGGTACCCAGATCGGCGGCCCGGCTTGCGACCGCACCCGCCAGCAGAAGACAAAGGCAGAAGACGGATTTCACCGACGTTTGCCGATCAGCTGCCGGTAGTACGCCACCACCAGGTGGTTGGATGGCGCCACCAGATGAGCCATGCACAAAGTGCGGTAGACCTCGCCCCGGGTGATCTTCACCTTGTGGTCGGGATCCAGCAGGCGGGGATCCCGTTCCGCCAGGGCCAGGGTGCGCACGGCGAAATACAGGGGCGTTAGGCAGAACAGGCGCAGGCGGTACTGGCTGCGGGGCAGGGCACAGCAATAGCGCATCGCATCGTGGAGATGGCGCCGGGCCTTGTGGATCATGTGGCGCATGACGATTTGGGCCTGGTGGGCGTGGGCCGGGTCCAGGAGGTCCTCTGGGGCGACCCCGGCGAGCTGGCAGAGCTGGCGGGGCACGAAGCTCCAACCCCGCTGGCGGTCGTCGGCCACGTCCTTGATGATGTTGGTGAGCTGCAGGCCCAGGCCGAAGCTGGTGGCCAGGGCCTTCAGCCGCGCTTCGTGTTCCTGGGTCATCCGTGGGCTGTGGCGGACGAATAGGGCGGTGAGCAGGTGGCCCACCGTGCCGGCGACGTAGTAGCAGTAGCGGTCGAGTTCCTCAATGCTGTTGAGGGCCACCAGCCGATCCGGCCGGGCCTCGCTGCTGATCCGGGCGAATCCCGCCATGCCCCGGGACATTTCCTGGACCCAGGGGCGGATGTCCGCCATCGCCGATTCCCCCAGCCGCCGGTATTCCCGGAGGGTCGCGCCGTGGTGCAGGGTCAGGCTTTCATCGTCGATGCGCGGGGTGGCGAAGGCCGCGGACAACTCGGGCAACTCATCGGCACCCCCCGGTTCCAGGGCCTGGGCGAACTGCTCCAGCAGGCGTTCCTTGGTGGGCACGGGCAGGTCGGCGGTGTCCTCGATGGTGTCGGCGATCCGGCACAGCAGGTAGGCGATGAGGACCTGGTGGTCCACCGGCGGCGGCAGCAGGCGGATACAGGCGGCGAAGGTCCGGCTGACCCGGGCGAGCATCTGTTGGCAGAACCGGCGGTCGCCGGCGGTGGCCGGGTCGATGGCCAGCATGGGAAGTCGGCTCATCGGGTGGGGATCCCCAGGTTCACCTGGCCGGTGGACTGATTCTGGGCGCCGTAGTTCGACAGCGACTCATTGGTTCCACCCCCCAGGATGGTGAAGCCCAGGGATACCCGGCGGTCAAACAGCACCCCGTCAACATCCCGGACGAGTTCGAACCCCAGGGTGAGATCCCCATCCACCATCCGCCGGAGCAGTTTCCAGCTCCAGGCGTCGATGGCGGCGCCTTCCGGCCGCAACGAGAGGGTGGTGTCCAGGCGGTAGCGGTTGGCGATCAGGCCGAAGCCCGGGGCATTGGTCCAGGAATAGGGATTCTTGACGAAGGTGGTGGTCTCGGTGAAGGACAACCAGGGCAGGGCATTGATCCAGGTGGTGCCGTTGAAGCTGTCCCAGGCCCGGGGCCGGCCGTCGTACACCGCATCCAGGGTTAGGGACCACCAGGAAATCGGCGAACCGTCGGCGTGGATGGTCACATCCACCAGGCGGGAGGGGCCGAACAGGGTGTCACCGAATTCGTTGGTGTAGAATCGTTCTTCATCCCGCAGGGCCCAGCGGCTGGTGGCATCGGCGTGGAATAGCGTCCGGCCGGCGACCAGGGCGGTGTCGACGCCCAGCACGCCGAATCGCTTGTCCTCTTCCAGTTTTTCCCGGGCATCCAGGAAACCATAGTCGGGCAACAAGTCGCCAACGCCTTCGCTGATGACCTGGATGCCGACCCGGGGGATGATGTTGTGGCGGATCTCGCCGTAGGTGTCCTCCAGGCGCAGCTTCACATAGCCGTTGGCGTAGTTCACCCGGCGGGCGGCGTCTTCTTGGCTGACTCCGACCAGCTGGCCCCGGTGGTAATCCAGGCCGCGGATA
Organism: Planctomycetota bacterium; assembly: GCA_947470885.1. Taxonomy (GTDB): domain Bacteria; phylum Planctomycetota; class UBA11346; order UBA11346; family UBA11346; genus CAIUVD01. The sequence continues at coordinate 2,776 of CANIXE010000155.1, read as the reverse complement.
CCGGTGCTGCCCTCCAGGCCGATGCCGGACGAAAACCAGTGGCCGGCGGCGGCGTAGCCGTCGAAGCGGAAGCGGTTGGCATTGGTGTCGTGGTAAATGCGGTGGAGATCCTCGGCCCAGGCGTCGGCCCCCAGGTGCACCGGGCCGACCAGTTGGATCGGCGCCACCACCAGCTGTTCGCCGTGCCAGCGTTCGGTGGTGTCGATGTAGGGATGGACCCGGCGTTCGATATCCACGGCAAAAGCGACGTGGCGATTGCTGTACACCCCCACTGCGGATCGCCGGGGGATCGGCCGGGTGGCCAGTTCTTCCGGCATGTAATCCGCAAGGAAACGCAGATCCGGGGGGATTTCCGCATTGCCGGTGGGATTGGGCACCCGGGTGTCGCCGTCGGGGACTTTCATCCAGCGTCCGCTCAAGGCGCCCGCCCCCAGGTCGGTCTGATGGCTGGCGTCGAAGGTGCTGGCCTTGCGCTCGTCCAGGGCCTCCTTGTCCAGTTCACCACCCCGCACGGTTTCCGTGGCCAGGCCATACCATTCCGCCTTGCCCTTGCCCCAGGTGTCGTGGGCCCAATAGCCGCGGACGCCGCCGCCCCGGCCCGCCCGGCTGTGGGCATCCACCCGGCCGTCGATGCCGGTGCGCCAGCCGCTCACTTCGGGCAGGTCCGACCCGGTCCAGAACCGTCCCCAGGAGCCGAGGCGGCCGCTGTGGCCGAACCTGACCCGGGTCCACGGATACCCCCGGCGGAAGTCCCGGTACATCCAGGGCAGCCAGAAGATGGGCGCCCCCACCAGGTGGGCGCTGGGGCCGATCATCTCCACGCCTTTGATCCGGGCGCTTTCGTCGTTCTCCTGCCCGGGGGGCGGTTCCCGTAGATGCACCACCACCCGGGGAGCGTGGAAGGCGATGATCCCGCCGTGGCCGCCGTTGACGTTTACCTGGCGGAAAATCAGGGCGTCCGGGGTCAGCTCCACGGTGGCGGCGGACAGATGCACCATCCGGCCCTGGAACACCACATCGCTTTCCACGTCCCAGGCCTGGCCAACTTTGACCTGGGGGCGCAGGCCCAGGCGGGCGGCGGTCAGGCGCAGGCCAGAGCGCCGGTACAGGACATGGCCGGAGGCGTACAGTTCATCGCCGTCCACCGCCACCCGGGCGGCATCCGCCACCACCAGATGATCACCCCAGCGGGCGACCACGCCCCGGCTGAAATGGGCGATGCCATTGCCGTTCAGGTTGGGATTGGCCGAGCGCAGGTCCCAGCGGGTGTCGTCCGCTCCGAACAGGGCGGATCCGCCAGCAAGGACGGCAAGCAGGGCGGTGACGATCCGGCGGCGCATGGGTCGGGGATGATCGGGGGCCGACTCCGGGTGCCAGCGGGGATCAGGAGGCGGATGAAGAAACAGGTCGGGGCAGGCCGTTGAGGTCCACCGGGTCCAGTTCGTTGCGCAGCTCCCGATTCTTCAGTTCCTTCGCCTGGGCCTTGGTCAGTGGCCCAATCCGCACCCCCAGGAGGGTGACGTAGTAGGTGGGTTCTGGCGTAGGGCTGATGCCGGGGGGCGGAGCCACCAGGGTCAAGGCGGCGGTGCTCCGAGGATCACTGACGGGCGCTCGGGAAGCCGAACTTTCCCCAGGCCTGGATTCGGGTTCGCTGTCGGGGACGAAGATCCGGTTGACCACCAGGGTGGTGGAACCCATTTCCAGGATCATCCCGGGTTTCAGGCTGATTGAGCCGTCCATCACATCCCCGTTGATCCGACAGCCGTTGGTGCTGGCGGTCTCGGTGAAGCGCCAGTTGCCATCAATGAATTCCAAGGTGCCGTGATTGCGGCTGAGATTCAGGTCGAGGATCCGGATCTCACAGGCGGATCCCCGGCCGATCCGGAAGCAACGGCCCGGCTTGAGATGGTAATGATCGGTTTCGCCGTCCGAACGTTGGTGCTGAAGAATCAGAAGCATGGCCAGACCATCCCCAGTGGTCTTGGCTGGGCAATTGGTCGGAGGCTCTTGCGACCTGCAGTGTCTCATGCCGGACTTGCCGCAGGTCCCGGACCAGGAACCTCCGCCCGCCATGTGGGAACTGATCATCACGGGTTGCGGCACCAGCCATGGCAACCCGGCCTTTGGCCTGCCCGGTGATTGGAGCACGGATCCCCGGGATGCCCGGCGGCGCTCCGGGGCGGTTCTCCGGGGGCCTGATGGGCAGGTCGTCCTGATCGATGTCGGCCCGGATCTCCTCCACCAATTGCGGGATCCCCTTGCGAATTGGGATGGCCGGTCCTACCCCGTGGATTGCATCACCCGCTGTGATGGGGTGCTCTTGACCCACGACCATGCGGACCACAGCCACGGCTTGAACGATCTGCGCCACCTCAACCGGTTGATGCGTCGGGCCAAGGATCCGGTGACCAGCATCGCCATCCATGGTCATCCGGGTCATCTGGAAGAATTGCAGCGGATGTTCCCCTACTGCTTCGGTGATGGCTCCGCCGGGCCGTACACGCTGGCATCCCCGGCCCTGATCTGTCGGGATTTGGTGGATGGCACCGCAACAACAATTGCCGGCCTGGAGGTCATCCCGTTTGCGATGAGCCACGGCCTGGCCGGACGGACCACGGGCTTTCGCTGTGGCGGCCTGGCCTACCTCACGGATCTGAAGGAACTGCCGGCGATGGCGGACGTCCATTTGCAGGGCGTGGAGATCCTGGTGCTGGACATGCTCCGGGAAACCCTCCATCCAACCCATCTGAATTGGGATGAAGCCCGGGGGATCATC
>CANIXE010000154.1 GCA_947470885.1 Planctomycetota bacterium | reverse complement strand
GATCCTGCCGGGGCAGGGTGGCCACGGCGGAGGTGATGGCGCTCACCAGGGGGGTGGTTTGGGCCCCGGCCTTGTCGCTGAGCCGGCGGGCCAGGCCGTCAGCATCGGCGAACAGGCTGGCCGCCAAATGGATGGGATCCACTCCGGCGTGGCCATGTTCCCCGGCCAATTGTTGGGCCGCCGCCAGGGCGGCCCGGGTCTTTTCGGTCATCTGGGCGGGATCGAGCATGGGGCACCTCAAAACGGGTCATGCATTACCTGTGCCAAGTAAAATTAAGCCAAAATGACATAACCTCACTGCATTTTGCACGGTGCAGGCCAATCCGTCTACCCAGGCCAAACGATCACGACCGGATGCAGTTGCATCCGGTCGTGATCGTACGTTGGGATGCTTCACCGAAAAGACGATGCATCCTAAAAAAGAGTGTTCCCGAAGGGCTTACTCATCCTCATCGGGATCAGCGTCATCCTCGTCGAGATCCTCGTCCATGTCCTCGTTCTCGTCGTTCACCGTATCGATGAAATCGTCGAGGGCATCGCGGATGGCCTCATTGATTTTAAAGCCCTCGCTCTTGAGGAGTTTGATGATGTCTTCTTCGATGGCCATGGTTCACCTTTTGGTCAATGGTCTCTGTTGAAAAGAGACCTAGAGCCATCCCGGGGTGCTGTCAATGGCGGATCACCTGAATCCGCCAGACGCCTCTCAGCCCGCCTGGCGGAGGGCGGCCATCGAGTCCAAGGTTTGCCGGGCCGGGCGCAGGCCATTCGTGCCACTCGTGGCATCCGCGATATCCAGGAGCATCCGAGCGAATCGCCGTAGATCATCCGCGGGGATCTCCAGGCGGGCAGCCTTGCTGGTGCCCGTGGGGGTGTAGGCGAGGAGGGCGACGTTAGGAGACCCGGGCTCGTAGGCGATTTCCAGACCACGTTGGCGAAGGGTGCCAAGGAATCCCCGGGCGGAAACTTCATGGGAAAAGGTCAGATTGGCGTGCATGGCGTGTCCGTTTGGTGATGGGTTGTTATGGATTGGGTTTTTAATAACCCAATTCCAGGTTGCAAGTCTATTTCAACCCATGCTCGGGTTGCGTTGCCAGACGGGGCCGGGCTTCTAGGGTGCGCACTTCCGTTGGAGGCCCCATGCGTCTTTCCGTCACCCTCGCCCTGCTGTGCTCCGTTTCTGTCGGACTTTCCGCGCTTTCTGCGGCGGAGTTCGCCGGCGGACTGCCGACTCCTGCGGGCCAGTCTGCCGACAAGGCGCCCGTGAAGGTGGCGTTGGCGAAGAACGGCAATGTCCGTTATGGGCCGACCCAGCAGGCCAAAGTGGTGATCACCCTGCCCAAGGGCACCGAGGTGGAACTCCTGGGCATCGCCCAAAGCGATAAGGATTGGTTCGTCATCCGCTTCCCCAAGGAAGGCCGGGCCTGGGTTCATAGCAAGGTCCTGGTGGCCCTGGATGGCGGCAAGCGTTGGCAGGTCATCGAAGACAAGGCCCGGGCCCGGGATGACGCGACCCTCCGGGGGGAAATCGTCGCTGAATTGGCCAAGGGCGACATTCTGGACGACAAGAATCAGACGGTCGGCGAATGGCGGGCGGTGTCCCTGCCCGAGGCCCGGGCCTATCTCCATCGCAGCGTCCTGACCATGCCCGGTGATCTCGGCCAGGCGGTGGCGGAATCCGGTCGGAAATCCCAGGAGGCCCAGTCCGTCTGGCAGGCCGCCCAGGCCACCTACGAGCGCCTCTACGCCGAGGCCAAGGCTAATCCGGATCGGGCCGCCAGCTTGAATTGGAAGGGCCTGAACGATCAACTGGCCACGGTGATCCGGGACCACGCCGACACCGATGTGCGGATGTCCGCCCAGCGACTGCGGGAAGGCATTAACCGAGTCGATCTCGCTGCCCTGGCGGTGAAGAAGGACATGGGCGAAACCGCTCCGACGACGACCGCGACCGGCGCTCCGGTGAATGGCACCCAGGCCTTGGCGCCGACGCTGCTGACCGTGCCCACCACTCCGGGGACCGAACCCAAGGTGGAGGCCGCGCCCGTGACCCAGGCCCCGGCGATCCTGCCCATTCCGCCCAAGCCCAAGGCCGCCCCGGTGGCCGAAGGCCTGCTGATCCAGAGCAGCCAGCCCAAGGTCGGTGTGGAATACGTGCTCCAGGATGGCGATGGCAAAATCATCGCCCTGCTGAAGGCCAAGGTCGGTGCCGATGTCCCGTTCAGCGAATACTACTGGCGGGCCGTGTCTGTACGCGGCGAAGTTCAGATGATCGAGCCCGCCGCCAGCGGACTGGAGCGCCGGCTGCCCCTGGTGCTGGTGGACGATATTGCCCTGTCCGGCCGTTGATTCGTTGCCTGGCCTGAATTTTACGGCGCACCCCCATGTCCGCTGACACGCCGATGATGCGCCAATACCTGGCGGTGAAGGAGCAGCAGCCGGACGCGATCCTGCTGATGCGGATGGGGGATTTCTACGAGGCGTTCCTCAAGGATGCCGAAGACCTGGCCCGGCTGGGCGGGGTCACCCTGACCTGCCGCAACCGGGATGATGCGAATCCGATTCCCATGGCGGGGATCCCCCACCACCAGCTGGACAACTACCTGCCCAAGCTGATCGCCGCCGGTCGGCGGGTGGCGGTGATGGATCAGTTGGAGGATCCCGCCACCGCGAAGGAGGACGGGCGCACCCTGGTGAAACGAGGGCTGACCCGCCTGATCACCCCGGGCACCCTGGTGGATGAGCGCCAGCTGGATCCCGGCACGGCCAATCGGCTGGTGACTCTCACTGGGGTCGATCCCGAAGTGCAACCTGTGGGCATCGCCGCCCTGGATGTCAGCACCGGGCGTTTCACCGTCGAGGAAGCCGCGACGCCCCAGGCCTTGGCGGTGGCCCTGGCCCGGCTTTCGCCAGCGGAACTGGTGCTGCCGGACACCGCCCGGGAGCAGGCCGAGGCCCTGGCCATCGCCTTCGCTCCGGCAATCGTGCCCCCCATCGCCTACCTGGCGGCCTGGGCCTGGAAGCCGGCGGATGCCCGGCGCCAACTCTGCGATCGTCTGGGGGTGGCCAGCCTCGATGGATTTGATCTAGGTCCGGGTCACGATCACCTGTGCGCCGCTGCTGCCGCCGCCCTGCGCTACGCGGGGATGACCCTGACCGCGGGGGCCGCCGATGCGCCCACCAGCCTGTCCCACATCCGCACCCTGACCCGCCTGCGGGCCCAGGGGGGCTTGGTCCTGGATGCCACCTGCCGGCGAAATCTGGATCTGTTGCGCAACAGCCGGGATGGCACTCGGGCGGGCACCTTGCTGTCGGTGGTGGATCGCACCAAGACCGCCCCCGGCGCACGGTTGTTGGCGGACTGGCTGGCCCGGCCCCTGGCGGAAGTCGCCCCCATCAGCGATCGCCAGGATGCCGTCGCCGCCCTGGTGGCTGAGGACACCTTACGCACGGATGTGCGGGAATCCCTGGGGCGGATCTACGATCTGGAACGTCTGGTGGCCCGGGTCGCCACCGGCCGGGCCCATGCCCGGGATCTGGTCCATCTCGCCACCAGCCTGGAAGCGGCGGAAGCCGTGGGCCGGTTGCTGACGGGGAAGATCCTGCCCCCGCTGTTGGCCGAGGCGATTATCGCCGCTGGGGGCGCTCCGGATTTGGCAGCGGAAATCAGGACCATGTTGGTGGAGGAGCCGCCGTTGGCGATCAGCGAGGGGGGGGTGATCCGGGACGGCGTGGACACCCAGGTGGACGAATGCCGCAGCTTGAAGCGGGATGCCGGCGCCTGGCTGGCGGCGTATCAGGCGAAGGAAGGCGAGGCCTTGGGCCTCAAGACCCTGAAGGTCGGCTACAACCAGATTTTCGGCTATTACATCGAATTGCCCAAGGTCGCCAGCCAGCGGGCGCCGGCGCACTTCGTGCGCAAGCAGACCCTGGTGAACGCCGAACGGTACATCACCCCGGAATTGAAGGAGTACGAGGACAAGGCTCTTCACGCCGAGGACCGCCTGCGCGCCCGGGAACTGGCCCTGTTCACCGCCCTGCGGGAGCGGGCCGAGGCCGCCATCCCGGCCCTCCAATCGGTCGCTTCGGCCCTAGCCCTGATCGACGTTTGCGCCGGCCTCGCGGAAACCGCTCGGCTGGGGGGCTGGTGCCGGCCCGTGGTGGACGACAGCACCGCCCTGGAATTCGCCGATGCCCGGCATCCCGTGGTGGAAGCCAGCCTGGGGCGGGGGCGGTTTGTCGCCAACGGCTGCGCCCTCGACGCCGCGGCCACGCCCAAGCTGATCATCCTCACTGGGCCGAACATGGCGGGCAAATCCACCTGGATCCGCCAGGTGGCGGTGGCGGTGATCCTGGCCCAGGCGGGCAGTTTCGTGCCGGCCGCATCCGCCCGCATCGGTCTGGTGGACCGGGTGTTCACCCGGGTCGGCGCCGGCGATGAACTGGCCCGGAATCTCTCCACGTTCATGGTCGAGATGGCGGAAACCGCGGCGATCCTCCACCACGCCACCAAGCGCAGCCTGGTGGTCCTGGACGAGGTGGGCCGGGGCACCAGCACCTTCGACGGCCTCAGCCTGGCCTGGGCGATCTGCGAACACCTCCACGACCGGATCGCCTGTCGCACCCTGTTCGCCACCCACTACCACGAACTGACCGACCTGGAGGTCGAGCGCCCGGGCATCGCCAACCACCACGTCGCGGTGGCCGAGCGGGATGGCGAGGTGGCCTTCCTCCATCGGATCCTCCCCGGGCCGGCGACCAAGAGTTACGGCATCCACGTTGCCCGACTGGCGGGTGTACCGGCGACGGTGGTAACCCGGGCCAAGGAGGTTCTGGCCGCCCTGGAACAGCTGAACACGGATCTGACCGCCAGCGGAGCCCACGTCGCCCCACCAACGCAGACAACCGTGATTCCCAGCAAGCCCGTGCAATTGACCTTGTTTGGACCGGCCTTCAGTCCGACCCTGGATCGCCTGAAGGGCCTGGATGTGGACAACCTGAGCCCCCGTCAGGCCCTGGCCTTGCTGGGGGAGCTCCAGGCCCAGGCGAAAAGCGAGTGAGGTGCCTGACCAAAGAAAGTCCCTGCGGTTCCTCTTGCGGAGCGAACTCCCGCCTTACATTCCCCACCCCGCACGGCACTGTAGCTCAGCGGTTAGAGCGGTGGCTTCATAAGCCATAGGTCCTCGGTTCAAGTCCGAGCAGTGCTACCAACTCCGAGATACGGCCGCGGTATCCCCGCGGCCGTCTCCATTATGCCAAACCCCCCACCCGGCCAACGCACCGATCGTCCTGCTGGTCCCCCGCCGGTGACTGCGTTGACGAATTGCTGCGTGGTTCTGGTGCGGACCCAGGGGCCTATCAACCTGGGGATGATCGCTCGACTCTGTGGCAACCTGGGGGTCACTGACCTCCGCTTGGTGGCCCCGGAATGCGAAGTGAATTGCTCCGAGGCCCGGATGTTCAGCACCCACAGCAAAGAATTGCTGCTGGGGGCGCCGATATTCCCCACCATTGAGGCGGCTACCACCGACTGTGGCTTGGTGGTGGGTACCAGCGGGGATTTCCGGGATGCGGAATTGGGGGATCACATCCGTGCCGAGCACATGCCCCAGGTCCTCGCCCGCCGTCCGGCGGCAAAGTGGGCCTTGGTGTTCGGCAATGAAGCCCAGGGCCTGAATGACCCGGAATTGCGGGCCTGCTCCCTGTGGATCCACCTGGACACCCCGGGCACCAACATCAGCTACAATCTGGCCAACGCCGTGGCCATTAGTCTGTACGTCATTGCCACCGCCGGACGGGTGCCGGAACCCGAGGTCCCCGAGGGGGCCGACCGGGGGGCCATCGACAGCCTGCGGGAATATTGGCTGGGCACCCTGGAACGATTCCAGTATTTCAAACGCACCGATCCGGAGCGGTTCCGCCCGCTGTTCCGCAAATTTCT